>JAYVQV010000367.1:0-5796 GCA_043776855.1 Limisphaerales bacterium
CGAGACGGCCAGCAGAAAATCGTTCGCCTGCGTCGTCGGGTCGGGGGCGCTGCCGTCCAAATCCACCTGCACCGCGAACCAACGCTGCGATTGGGGATCGTAAATCACCCGCGGATCGCTCACCGCCTGGGACGCCGCCAGGTTGACATTTGCGCCCGACCAAAAAATCAGATCCGATTTGCGCTGAACCTGCACGCCGTTTGTGCGGTTGTAAACGGCCATGGTGCCATTGACGAATTCCACGAACCGCCCCGGTCCGATGGCCCCGTTGGAGTCCGGCGGCAACGCCTGTGAATTCGTAAAAAGAGCGCTGCCGATAAAATTCTGGCCGATGCTGACCGTGACCGCCGCCGCAATTTTTCCCGGCACGGTAATCAAAAATAGCAGCAGACAGGCGGCGGGAAGGGCGTAAAAGCGGATCGGGTTGCTCACGAGATTGCCCTAATTAACGCCAGTATTCCTGCGCCGTCAAGTTTGGCCGCTCCGTTTTGTTTTGTGACTCTGCCATTCGTTTCTTATTTTTCCGCCGTGCCGCGCACGATTTATTTTGACTACAACGCCACCACGCCGCTCGACGCGGACGTGCGCGCGGCGATGCTGCCGTTTCTCTCGGAGAACTGGGGCAATCCCTCGTCCGTGCATCACGTCGGGCAAAAAGCGCGGGCGCACCTCGACGAGGCGCGGGATTGCGCGGCGAAATTTCTGGGCGCGAAGCCGAGCGAAATCATTTTCACCAGCGGCGGAACGGAGGCGAACAACCTCGCCATCTTCGGCACGGCGCGCGCGCTCAAGGCGAAGGGGAAACATCTCATCACGAGCGCCATCGAACATCACGCGGGGCTGCACTGCTTTGACTACTTGGAAAAGCATGAAGGTTTTTCCGTCACGCGCTTGCCGGTAGATTCCGCTGGGCGCGTTTCCGTGGATGATTTGAAGCGCGCCATCCGCGCGGACACAATTTTTGTTTCCATCATGGCCGCGAATAATGAGATTGGAACCATTCAACCCGTCGCGGAAATTGGCGCGGTCTGTCAGGCACATAAAATTATTTTTCACACGGATGTCGTGCAATGGTTCGGCAAGGAACCGTTCGCCAACATCAGCCAGTTCAACGCCGACCTCGTTTCCGTCTGCGCGCATAAATTTCACGGGCCGAAAGGCGCGGGGTTGCTCTACATCAAGTCGCCGCTGCATCCCGATCCAATTTTGTTTGGTGGCGGTCACGAAAACGAACGCCGCGCTGGCACGGAAAATCTTCCGGCCATCATCGGCTTGGTGAGCGCGCTGGAAAAATTTGTGAAGACGCCGGTTTTTGATCGCTCGAAACTCAAGCCGCTCACGGACAAACTGATTGCTGTCATTGAAAAAATCCCCGGCTGCGAACTGGTTAGTGGCACAGGCCTCTGGCCTGTGAGTTCCAGTCTGGAAAATTCTGCATTGCAGAAACACACAGGCCAGAGGCCTGTGCCACTACTCTCCAACACCGTCGCCTTCACCGTGCGCGGCTCGGATGGCATCGCGCTGATGGCAGGATTGGACATGGAAGGCATTTGCGCGTCGTCCGGCTCGGCGTGTTCGGCGGGTTCTTTGGAGCCAAGTCATGTGATTTTAGCGCTTGGTAAAAAAGAGAACGCAAATTCGCTTGTTAGATTTTCTCTGGGCCGCGATTCCACGCTGGAAGAAGTGGATTTTGTCTGTTCCGTTTTACCCGAAATCATCCGCCGCGCACAACTACGCCGATAAAATGCCAGCCGTGTGTGAATGAGATGTTGATACTTCCAACAACTTTAACTTTTCTATTTGTCTGGTATCGCTACCTTGAAGTTGTCGCCGCGAACAAGCGCAGTTTTAATTAGCGCACGATGGCTGATTTGAAGTTGTTAGGCTTGTTCACCGGGTATAATACGGATACGTTTTTATAAAAGAGAAGAGACATATTAAGCACCGCCATGAAAATCACCATCGCCAAAGACCAGATCATCGCCGGCCTCCAAGCCGTGCAAAACGTCGTCAGCACCCGCACCACGCTGCCCATCCTCTCGAACGTTTTGCTCAAGGCTGACAAGGGCCGCGTCGAGTTCACTGCGACTGACCTTGATGTCACCGTCGCCTGCTCCGTCGAGGCCAAGGTGGAAAAATCCGGCGCCACCACCGTGCCGGTGAAAAAACTTTTCGGCATCGTGCGCGAGTTGAACGGCGAAATTGAAATCGAAACCGACGAAAAAAATGTGACGAGCATCCGCAGCGGCGGCTCGTTCTTCAAAATCCACGGACTCGCCGCCGATGAATTTCCGCCGCTCCCGAAATTCAAGGACGACAAGAAGGTCGCGCTCCCACAGGAAACCGTCCGCGCGATGCTCAAGAAAACTTCCTTCGCCGTCTCCACGGACGAATCCCGCTACGTTCTCAACGGCATTTACATCAGCCTCAAGGACGGCAAGATGACGCTCGTGGCCACCGACGGCCGCCGCCTCGCGCTCGTGGACGAGGAAGTGGAACTGGCAGAAAACGCCACCGGCGAATTCATTGTTCCCGCCAAGGCCATCAACGAACTCAACCGCCTCCTGCAATCCACCGGCGAAGTGGAACTCAAGTTCGGCGAGAACCAGGCCTCGTTCGCGCTCAAAGATGACAAGGGTTTCTCCGTGCTGCTCATCACCAAACTCATCGAGGGCAATTATCCGAATTACCGGCAGGTCATTCCCGGTGAAGCCAAGGAACGCATCCCGCTCAACCGCGAAGAACTCCTCGCCGCCCTGCGCCGCGCCGAGATCATGACCAGCGAGAAGGCCAACTCCGTGAAGATGACCTTCGGCAAAAACTCTCTCGCCATCACCGCCAACTCGCCGGAAGTCGGCGAGGCGCGCGAATCTCTGGCCGTGAACTACAAGGGCAAGGAGATGGCCATCGCCTTCAATCCGCGCTATCTCATTGATCCGCTCGCCGCGTTGAGCGAGGACGAAGTCTTCATCGAACTGATTGACGAACTCAGCCCCGGCGTTCTGAAAATCAACGGGCCGTTCCTCTACGTCGTGATGCCGATGCGGTTGAGTTAAAATCTTTGAAAAAACGAAAAAGGCGCGGAGCAATCCGCGCCTTTTTTTTATTATCGGCGAAGAGGAGGCGCGAAGGGGAAGGAACGGAAAAAATCAAGCCGCCTGCAAATCCAGCGGGCTGACCACCGCGAGCGCATCGGCATGGAGATAAGCCATCGTGGTTTCCAGTGACTTGTGTCCCATGACTTCCTGGATGGCGCGCGGATTCGAGCCGTGGTTCAGGCAATGCGTGGCGTAGGCATGGCGCAGTTCGTGGGGCAGAATCATCAGGCCATCTTTCAGGCAGGCCTTGCGAACGGCACGCTGGATATTCGCCTCGTGCAGCCGCCAGCGGACAAGTTTTTTGGAACGCGGATCTACGCACGGCTGGAGCGCGGGAAAAAGCCACGCCCAATTCCAGTCAAATGCCGCCGCCGGATACTTGGCCGCGAGTTGGTGCGGCAACGCCACGGGCGTCCGGTTCAAAACATCCCGCCGCCACGCGACCCGGGCGGATTCCTGTTGCTGCCGCAAATCCTCCAGCACGGAGCAAGGCAGTGGCACCACGCGATCCTTTCCGCCCTTGGCCGCACGGATGACGAGTTGGGCGGCGTCCACGTCCACGTCCTTGATCCGCAAATTCAGGGGTTCGGTTACGCGCAGGCCGCAGCCATACATCAGCCGCACGATCAGGCTGGTGGCGAAGCCGGCCTCGGCCGACACTGATTTCAGCAGCCGCAGCACATCCGGTCGCGACGGCGCGCGGCGCAACTGTTGCGGTCGCGTGGCGCGCAATGACTGGATGTTTTTCAGTTCCACCTTGAGCACCTCTTTGTAGAAAAAAATAATCGCGTTAAAGGCTTGATTCTGGGTGCTGGCCGCAACATCGTCTTTCGCGAGGGCGGTGAGGAACTGCTCCAACTTTTGTTCACTCGAACCATGCGCCGGAAGTTTGACAACGTAGTCGCAATAACGCTTGAGCCAAGCGCAGTAGCTGCGCTCCGTATTCAACGCAAAATGTTTGCGCCGCATGACATCGGCGGCTTTTTCCAAGGCGGCTTTCGAGTTCACCCGCAAATTCTAATACACGAACCGCTGTTCGTATATCAATAGTTAGGCGGCGATGTGCGCATTATGACAATTCGATATATTTTTCTCGTCTTGTGCCTTATGACCGTTGGCGTTGCCAAAGGGCAGACGAACGATGACGCGCACATTGTTACAAATCGCGTCACCGTTTACGAGGAGGGCACGGATGGTGGTAAACTGATAGCGAGTGCGTTGGGTGTTGCCGAGAGAGAACGCAAGCGCGTCCTGATTACGTTTGGTGCGAATAGCTGTGTCCCGTGTCTTTCTTTGCACAAGCTCATGGTGAGTGATCGAGAGGTTTCCAGTTATTTGAGGAGTAATTATGTAACTGTGACAGTTGATATTTCACTTAAATCAACCAATTCATGTTTTTGGAAGTATAACAACGGGATCACTGTCATTCCTTTACTTGTAGTTTTGGAAGCAGATGGCAAGCATTTGACCACGCAGAATGCGGTTGCCTTTATGGAAGGCGGGCACCATAGTCCGCAGAGAGTTTTAGAGTTTTTACAGACTTGGGCACTAAAACCAAAAGAGTGACGCCGCCTAACACAGCGCTGGAGCCAACGCCGATTACGCCTGTCCGTTTCCGCTTCGGATTTCTGGTTGGCGGGAGTCACCGGCGGCGTGGCTCAGCTTTTGTCCGTTAGGCGGAGGCAGGAAAATAAGATGAAAGAAGGCAAAATTATGAAAAATAAAACCATCAAGAGTCTTCTCTACCTGCCACTCCTTGCCCTGCTGGGCGCGTGCGGATCGGACGAAATCAAGCCGGCCAATCCCGAAGTGCTGGCCAAACTTCAGGCCATTGATCGCACCCAAAAGGCCACCATCGTCATCTACCGCAACGACGATTCGCAAGGGCGCGGCATTCATCCCACCGTGATGATGAACGGCAAAAACTTTGTGGACACCGGCAACGGCGAAGTGGCTGTGATCGGCATCGAACCTGGCCACTACGTCTTCGAGATGGACGACAAAAAATCCGGCACGGAAGTGAACCTCAAAGCCGGCGACGAAATTTATCTGCGCATTGATATTATTCCCGGCGCGTGGCGGGCCAGCGGTCGCCTGACCCAGGTCACCCCGCAACAGGGCGGCTACGAAGCCACGCGGATGGATTTGATTTCGCCCAAGGCGATTAACTTGCCGTAATGGCGGTAATGGATCAGTTCGATTGTTAGTCCTCCCGCACCCTAGCCCTCTCCCCAAGGAGAGGGAAAAAGTGGTGGCAGATTTCGGTTTCTCGATAGTCCTTTGATTCAACCCAGCCGCTCTCAATCCGTCAAAACGCGGGGAGCGTTTCTCCTTCTCCCGGGGGAGAAGGCCGGGCTGAGGGCGGTCGTCCCGCAAAAAATCCGCCAGCACTCATCGTGTGTTAGGCAGAGTTCCAGTTTTCACATTGAGAAAAATCCGGTGATGTGTTTCTCTGCCGGCATGAAAATTAATTCCCATTCCCAACTCCTGCTCGTTGCCGCCATCGCCGCGACGGGATTTCTCACCGCTGGCTGCGGCACGGTTCCGCTGACGGGACGTTCGCAGTTGAACTTCATTCCCGAAGGTCAGGAAATGGCGCTCGGCCTTTCCAGTTTTGATACGATGAAAAAATCCACGCCCATCAGCAAAGACCCGGCGGCCAACGCGCTCATCCAAAAAGTCGGCCAGCGCATCGCCG
>JAYVQV010000368.1:0-5789 GCA_043776855.1 Limisphaerales bacterium
GCAAGTTTTTCGATGGCCACCGCGTCCGCCGACAGTTGGCCAGCCAGCCGCGTCACCACCGGGCCGCAGTGATGGTAAAACAGGCACTGGCTTACCACGCTAAACGCGCAGGGCCGCACGCGTTCGTCGTCCGGCTTGCAGCCGAGAATGTCCGCGACAATTTTGTTTAGTTGCCCGGCCATCGGGCGGATGAATTCCTCCACGAGCGAATCCAGCGCGGCGGTCGGCTCAATCATCTCGCGCGACATCAGCTTGCCGTGGCACGCCGTCGGGCTGTCGTCAAAAATCCGCAGCAGAAACGAACGGATAAACGCCCGCAGCTTTTGCTCCGGTGCGGCGTCGGCGGCGACCCCTTGGAATGGCGGATATTTTTCCAGCGCCCGGGAGTGCGCGTGGCGCAGCACCTCGGCGTAAAGTTTTTCCTTGTCGCCGAAATGGTAATTGATCGCCGCGATGTTCGCGCCTGCCCGTCGGCAAATTTCACGGACCGTGGCGTTGCGATAGCCGGCTTCACCAAAAACTTCCGTCGCGGCGTCGAGCAACTCACGCCGGGTGGCGGCCTGAATCGGATCGGGAAGGATGACTGCTGATTTTGTTTTCAATTTCAAACACAAGATTCAAACAAATGTTTGACTCGTCAATAAAAATTTTGTTTGATGGCGTCAATGAATGGTCTTCCCGTGGAAAAAGCTGAACCGGAGAAACGCGGAGGCGCAGAGAACGCAGAGCGGCGCAGAGCTTTTTTGTTTCTTGCTGCCCCGCTAAATTTTTATTCAAAAACCACCGGCTCCCCTCCGCGTTCCTCTGCGTTCTCTGCGCCTCCGCGTTTCTCCGGCCTGGCTGCTTTGACGTTTAGCCTCGTCATCTTTGCGCTAACGGGAATTTTTTCTGGTTGTTCCAAGAATTCTTCCGGCACGTTTCAGGGCTACGTCGAGGGCGAATACGTTTATGTCGCCGCGCCGCTGGGCGGTTCGCTCACCAATCTCGCCGTGGCGCGCGGCGATACCGTGAAGGCCGGGCAGCTTCTGTTTGAACTCGAACGCGCGTCCGAGGCCGCCGCGCTGGAGCAGGCGGAGAAAAATCTCGCGGTCGCGCAGAGCGCCGCGCAACTTTCTGAAACTAATTTTCAACGGCGCCAGGAACTTCGCGAAAAATCCGACGGTGTCGTCTCGGCCGAGGAACTCGACAAAGCGCGTGGCCAGCGCGATGCCGATGCCGCCCAGCAGGCCGCACAACAAGCCGCGCGCGACAAGGCGAAGTGGGCGTTCGACCAGAAGCAGCAAGCCGCCCCGGCGGATGCCTTCGTGCAAGACACGCTGTATCGGCGCGGCGAATTTGTTGCAGCGGGAAATCCGGTCATCGTGCTGCTGCCGCCGGAAAATTTGAAGGTGCGCTTTTTTGTGCCGCAGGAAGTTTTGCCGCAAATCAAAACCGGCGCGACGGCGAACGTGACATTTGACGGCGGCAAAAAAGTTTATGCCGCGACGGTGAATTTTATTTCCACGAAAGCCGAATTCACACCGCCGGTGATTTACAACCGCGAGAATCGTTCCAAGCTGGTCTTCATGATTGAGGCGAAATTTTCTCCGGCGGACGCGGCGGAATTACGTCCGGGGCAGCCGGTGGATGTGGCTGTGAAGTGAGGAGTGAGGAGTGAGGAGTGAAAAAAACTATACCGCCCAACAGTGATTCACGGATCACTCCTCACTCGTCACGTTTCGCCATAGACGTTCGCGGCGTCACGAAAAAATTCGGCACACGCACGGTCGTCAATGACATCGCCATGCAAGTGAAGCCCGGTGAAATCTATGGCTTCCTTGGCCCCAACGGCAGCGGCAAGACGACGTTTCTGCGGATGCTCTGCGGCTTGCTGAAAGCCGACGGCGGCGAGGGCACTTGCCTCGGCTATGATTTTCGCACCGAGAGCGCCGAAATAAAAAAACACGTCGGCTACATGACGCAGAAATTTTCGTTCTACGACGATTTGACCATCGCGGAGAATCTGGATTTCATCGCGCGCCTCTACGAAATGCCGCAACGCAAAACTGCCGTAGAAAAAAGCCTCGCGCGCCTCGGCATGATTGAGCGCCGCAAGCAACTCGCAGGAACATTGTCCGGCGGCTGGAAACAACGGCTCGCGCTCGCGGCGTGTTTGATTCACGAGCCGCAACTGCTTTTGCTCGACGAGCCGACGGCGGGCGTTGACCCGAAAGCGCGGCGCGATTTTTGGGAAGAGATTCACCAACTCGCTGCCGGTGGTTTGACCGTCCTTGTCACGACGCATTACATGGATGAGGCAGAGCGCTGTCATCGGCTTGCTTACATTGCTTACGGAAATCTGCTCGCGCGCGGCACGGTCGGCGATGTTTTGAAATCCGCCAAACTGACAACGTGGGCGGTGACCGGCGAAAATCTCCACGCGCTCGCCGAAAAAATTCGCGGCCTTCCGGGCGTCGAGCAAGTCGTGGCGTTTGGCACGACGCTGCACGTCAGCGGGCGCGATGCGGAAAAATTGCGCGCGAGCATCAATCCGTGGATGACCGGCGCGTATCGCTGGGAGAAAATTGAGTCAGGTTTGGAAGACGTGTTCATCAGCCTGATGGAAACCGCGAAGGACAACTTTGCCCAATGACGAATGACTAAATCCTAATGACTAAAGAATCACCAATGACGAATGACTAAATCAGCCGCCATAAAGTTGTGGCTGGCAATTGATGCGGTTACAAATTTCCGCGAGGTCTTGGACTGCGGCAGCCCTCTGCCGCTTTTCAACCGCACGGCTGGCGATGCTAAAGCGCCAGAGGACTGGCGCAGTCCAAGACGCTGCCGCGACAATCCCGGCCGCCACTTCGCTGGTTGCGGAAACGCATTGCAAAGCCATTCGTCATTCGCGCTTCGTCATTCTTTAGTCATTAGGATTTCGTCATTCGTTATTCCATTCAGGAGGGTGTCGCGATGACCCAACGCGCCTTCAACCTGCATCGCTTCCTGGCGGTCGTCATCAAGGAATTCATCCAGATGCGGCGCGACCGCATGACGTTCGCGATGATGATCGGCGTGCCGGTGATGCAACTCATGCTCTTCGGCTACGCCATCAACTCCAACCCGAAGCATCTGCCCACGGCGGTTTATTCGCAGGACAACGGCGTGTTCGCGCGCAGCATCGTCTGGGCGATGCGGAACAGCAGTTACTTTGAAATCGTCAGCGAGCCGAAGGATGAAAAAGAAATCCAGACGCTGCTCGCGGAAAATTCCGTCCAGTTCGTCGTGCAAATCCCGGCGGATTTTTCGCGCCGCGTTTTGCGTGGCGAAAAGCCGGACTTGCTGCTCGAAGCCGACGCGACTGATCCCACGGCGGTTGGCTACGCCATCGCCGCAATGAATTCGCTGACACCAACTGTTTTGAACCGCGATCTCACCGGGCCGTTGACAAAACTGCGCGCTGGTTCCGCGCCGTTCAATCTCGTCGTGCAGCAGCATTACAATCCCGAAAACATTACGCAGTATAACATCGTGCCGGGACTCATGGGCGTGATGCTGACGATGACGATGGTGATGATCACCGCGCTGGCCATCACGCGCGAACGCGAGCATGGCACGATGGAAAATCTTCTTTCTACGCCGGTGCGACCGGTTGAAGTCATCATCGGAAAAATCATTCCCTACATCATGGTCGGCTACGTGCAGGTCTTCGTGATTTTGCTGGCGGCGAAATTTTTATTCGACGTGCCGATGGTGGGCAGCGTGCCGTTGCTGCTGGTGCTGGTATTCCTATTCATCGTGGCGCATCTCGCGGTGGGCATCACGTTCTCGACGGTTGCCAAAAACCAATTGCAGGCGATGCAGATGGCGATGTTTTTTTTCCTGCCGTCATTGCTGCTGTCCGGGTATATGTTTCCGTTTCGCGGGATGCCACACTGGGCGCAGGCCATCGGCGAATGTCTGCCGCTCACGCATTTTCTCCGCATCGTGCGCGGTATTTTGCTGAAGGGAAATGGCCTCACGGAAGTCGCACCGGACTTATGGCCGATTGCGTTGTTCCTGCTCGTGGTTCTGACAATCGGCGTTAAACGTTACCGGCAGACGCTGGATTGATTTATCTCACGGCCAGCGCAGGCGATAGAAGCGCTGCGGATTGGTCGTCGCGTTGGTGTCGGCGAACTGGTAGCTCGGCGTGGCGGAACCGAGGTAATTCCAAGCGGTCAGGTTGGTGGACCATTGCACGGAATAATTTCCTTCAATCGAATTGGTCAGAGCAAAGGTCACGTTGGTTCCGCCTAGACCGGCGACGTTGGTCATCATCAGCCACGGATTATTAGCCCAGTAATTTGTGAGCGCCACATTCAGTTCGGCCTGCGTGACGAGACCATCGGCATCCAAGTCGCCCGCTACAATGGTGGCCTGCATTCCTTTGACGGGCGTGTAAGTGCCAACCGGATCCGTCGTCGCTGCCGCCGCGCCGGAAGTCGGGCTGAATGATCCCACCGGAGCGGGCTTCAAACTGGTCGCGCCGCTGGCGGAAACAAAATAACCGGGCGGCGCGGAAATCGCGGCGCTCATCCCGCTGATGGGCGCGTAACTTCCGGGCGTGGCCGGTGTGGCGGAACTGGCTCCGCTAATTGAAACATAATTTCCTGCCGTCGCCGGTGTCTGGCTGGATGCGCCGGTAGATGAAACAAAATGACCGAGCGATGCCGGGATGGGCGATTGCATTCCCGCCACGGGCGCGTAGAAGCCTGCGCTCGCCGGAGTGCCGCTGCTGGCTCCGGTGCTGGCCGAAATACTTCCCGCTGAAACGGCCACGATGGTCACCGCTCCGGTTGAGCCGACGTAGTAACCGGCGGGTGCGGCGAGCGCGGCGCTCATGCCGCTGATCGGCGCGTAATTTCCCGCCGTGGTCGTCGTGGCGGAACTGGCGCCGGTGATGGAAACGTAACTGCCCGCCGCCGCCGGCGTCTGGCTGGCCGCGCCGGAGACGGAAACAAAATATCCCGGCGATGCCAGGATGGCGGACTGCATTCCCGCGACGGGCGCGTAAGCACCCGCCGAAGCGGAAGTCCCGCCCGTGGCTCCCGCCGTCGCCGAAAATGTTCCCGCCAAAACCGGCAACTGATTCGTGGCCGCGCCGCCCGCAACGTAGTAGCCCGGCGACGCCGGAATGGAACTGGTCATCGCAAAGAACGGGCAGTAGTAGCCTGCCGCCGCCGGGGTGGCGCTCGCGGCGCCGCTGATGGAAACATAAGAACCCGGAGGCGCGGGCGTGGGATTCGTCGCCCCGGTGCTGCTGACGAAATATCCCGGCCCCACCAGCAACGCGCTGCTCATGCCGGTGACCGGGCAATATTTTCCAACCGGCGCCGGCGAATCCGCGACCAATCCGTAGCTGCTGGTAAAATGTCCCAGCCCCGCCGCCGTCGGGCTGGTCGCGCCGTTGGTGGCGACGTAATAACCCGGAGGCGCGGGAACGCCCGGTGCCTGGCCGTCAGCGCTGTAATTGCCGGGTGAACACAAAACGGCCAACGCCGTCAGGCTCGCGCTGAAAGTAAAACCGAGGAGGGTGAAAAAAGATTTCCATTTCATAAACGAATTCCTTCTGAGAATCAGGTTTGGGTTTTGATTTTTCCGACGCTGCATTATTGCCCGATCCAAGAGTTTTAATCAATACGCCGGTTGACGTTTTTTTTTAACTTGAAGTCACTACTGTCCCGTTTAGCTTTTGATGACAGCGATTGCACCATTGTAAAAACTGGATAAAACCGCTGTCCGGTCATTTTTTGATTTCAATTCGG
>JAYVQV010000369.1:0-5781 GCA_043776855.1 Limisphaerales bacterium
TGTCGCGGACGTTGTCGCGGATCATTTCGCCGAGGATGTCGTAGATGCTGGGCGCGAGCAGGTGCATGCCGAACCAGCCGAGCCACGTCTGCGGCGGCAAGCCATCAACGTGCAATTTTTCCTGCGCGACGGCGACGGAAGGTTTTTCGATGATGAGGGAAATGTCTATCAGCCGGGAATTTTCCGCGCGGCGTTTGCCGGCGATGGTTCCGTAGCCTTTCAATTCATTTGCAGAAATCCGGTTCACGGCAGAGACACTTTTGCCGGCGGAAATTTTCGCCATGTCTGCGAGTTCTTGGTAGGGCGAAATAATTTTTGCACAACCAGAATCGCCCGCACTTGGTTGGACAGAACCCTCGCCCCCAGCGGGGGAGAGGGCAGGGTGAGGGGGCGCTCCGGCGATGAGAGACGCTTCCGGGTTCTTCGGTTGCCCCCTCACCCCAACCCTCTCCCCCAAGGGGGGCGAGGGAGAAGCAGCAGTGGGTTTGCCACGAAATAAATGATCACCCAAACCAAGCAAAACCATTTCGCCGTTCGCAAAATTCTTCGTCTGGAAAACCGCGTGGCCGTAACCTTCCTGTTGATGCTGCACGGCGAAGATGACGCGTTCGGAAAACTTTTTCATCTGCGCCGCCTCGTGCAGCAGCGCGGGATATTTTTCCAGCCGCTTGAGATAGTTCGCATCCGGGCCGCGTAGATAATTTTTCACGGTCGCATCCTCGCCGGGCTGGGTGATGATGCAAATCTCCTCAATGCCCGCCGCGTCCAGTTCCAGCAGGTGATAATGAAACAACGCGCGAGCGATGCCGTCCGCGCCGACGACGGGGAACAGTTCCTTCTTCACCGCGTGCGACGCCGGAAAATGCCGCGTGCCGAGGCCAGCGATGGGGATGACCGCTTTGCGAACGATGCTTGTGCTCATGCGCCGGAAATTTAACCGCTAATCCGCGCTGATAAACGTTAATTTTTCAGAAAGCATCTTGGACGGCGGCGGAACGTGGTGAGGGTGGTCGTTGCCCAAATTTGTTTGGGTGTTTTAGCCGGAACCATGCAATTTCAACCACAGATAAACACAGATGGACACAGATGGGGGTGGGGCTGGGTGAGTATCCGTCAAAGACGAGTTGGTCACTTTTTAGTGGCGGCAAGCAACGGCTCCCCGCGTGCGATTTTTTATCCGTGTTTATCTGTGTCCATCTGTGGTTGAAAAAAATCTTGCGGCATGGTTTCGGTTTAGGTGGCGTATCAGTTTGCGGAGCGCCGAGCATTGCTCGGCTCGGACGACACATTTTTTAGCAGCTTGCCGAGCGATGCTCGGCGCTCCGATTTCAAACTGATAATTTCACTCAAACCTCGATGCCGTAGCCCTTGATTTTGTTGTAGAGCGTCTGGCGGCCGATGCCGAGGCGTTTGGCGGTTTCGAGTTTGTTGCCGCCGGTTTCCTTGAGCATCTGGACGATGGCGTTGCGTTCCACACCTTCGAGCAGCGTGAACGAAGTGTCGTGGCCTTCGGTGGGAATGAACCGCACGTCGCTGATGGAGAGGTCGGTCACGTTCACGACGGGGCCTTCGGAGAGCAGCACCGCGCGCTGAATTTCGTTCTGCAACTGGCGCACGTTGCCGGGCCATTCGAAACTGGTCAGGCGCTCGACAGCTTGCGGCGTGAAGCCGGTGAGCACACGGTCGGCCTGCGCGGCGAAGCGTTTCAAGAACGAGTTCGCGAGCGGCATGATGTCGTCGCGGCGTTCGCGCAACGGCGGGATGTGGACGGAAATCGCACTGATGCGGTAGAACAAATCTTCGCGGAGCTTGCCGTCCTTGATGGCGTCCTCGGGCTTGCGGTTCGTCGCGGCGAGCAGGCGGCAGTTGGTCTGGTAATCGGTCTTGCCACCGACGGGGCGAATTTTCTGATCCTGCAACACGCGCAGCAGCTTGCTCTGCGTATCAATCGGCATCTCGCCGATTTCGTCGAGGAAAAGCGTGCCGCCCTCGGCCTGGCGGAAAAGTCCTTCGCGGTCGCTGGTCGCGCCGGTGAACGAGCCTTTCATCGAGCCGAACAGTTCGCTCTCGATGAGTTCGCGGGGCAGCGCGGCGCAGTTGACCTTGATGATTTTATTCTTCGCGCGCGGACTCAAACTATGGATGAGGTCGGCGATGACTTCCTTGCCCGTGCCGCTTTCGCCGGTGATGAGAATCGGCACATCGCTGGGCGCGACGCGTTCGATGGTGCGGACGACGGACTGCAACGCGGCGCTCTGAAAAATCGGCGCGGTGCCGCCGCTCATCGTGGCAATCGCGCGGCGCAGGGAGTGGCTTTCTGCCTTCTGCTGACGGTTCTCGTTTGCGCGGTCAATCGTGACCAGCAGTTGCTGCGTGTCGAACGGCTTGTTGATGAAATGAAACGCGCCCCGCTTCGTCGCCTGCACCGCCGCCTCGAACGTCGCCTCGCCGGTCAGCACGATGACTTCGGTATCCGGCCAGTTCTTTTTGATCTGCGGCAGGAGGTCGAGGCCGCTGGCGTCCGGGAGCTTGAGATCGAGCAAGATGACATCGGGCGCATCGTCAGAAAATTTCTTGAGGAGCGTCGCGCCGCAGTCGGCGTCGCTCACGATGAAATCGGTTTCGAGGATGGACTTGAGCAGCATGCGCAACTCCGGCTCGTCGTCCACGATGAGAATTTTACCTTTCATGATTTGAATTTATTTTGCACAGGCCTCTACGAACTTCCGAAAAATGTTTTGGTAACGCGCGTGTTTCTGCACCAGCCGTTCAGGATGAAATTGCACGCTCAAATAAAACGGCAGCAATTTTTCTTTCAACTCCATCACTTCCACGATGCCGTCGCTGCTCACGCCGGTCGCCACAAACGGCTCCGCCGGTTCCAAAACTCCCTGATGATGGGTGCTGTTGACCCCCAAAACCAAGGTTTTACAAATTTTGGACACTAAAGAGCCGGGTGTCAACGCCGCTTCATGGACAAGTTCCAGCGGCGCGTCCAAGCGACGGTGGTTGATTTTGCTTGGATGCTGCTGCGGAATGTCCGCCAGCAATTTCCCACCGAACGCGACCTGCATCATCTGATGCCCGCGACAAATCGCCAGCACCGGCTTACGCTGGCGGAAAATCTCCTCAATCAGAATCAATTCCCGCACATCGCGATCCCCGTCATCGGGCGTTTGCTCGATGGTCTTGAGAATTTTGCGCGGGAGATTTTCGTCGTAGAGGTCGGGGTTGATGTCATCGCCGCCGGTGAGCATCACGCCATCAGTGCGGCGGACGGCTTCGGCCAGCACGGCGCGGTCGGTGGAAGTTGGCGCGGTCACGGGAATACCGCCGACGCCAAGGATGGCGTGGTTGTAACGCGCCGAAAGGCTGGCGGAAACGTCGCTGAACTCGACTCCTTTTTTCTCGATGCTGGGTGAAACTAAAATGAACGGCAGCTTGGCCATGCGCCGAAGGTAGGTTCAAACCGGCGAAATGTCAGCGGAAAAGCGGATGCACGGACTTAGGCACAAATGAACAACGCGGCAGCGTCTTGGACTGCGGCAGCCCTCTGCCGCTTTGGGATTCACCGGCTCGCGGTGGAAAAGCGGCAGAGGACTGCCGCAGTCCAAAACCTCGCGGAATACCGGATGCGCCGGGAAAATTCCTATGGACAGCGACCAGCCGCAGAAATAGAGTCGCCGCATGGAAAATGTTGGGGAACGTATTCTTCTATGAAAAAATGTGCAAATTGTGGTTTTGAGAGTCCTGACGAAGCGTTGAGTTGCCCGTCATGCACCACGGACGCCTTTGTCACATCGTCGCCGGAAGCACTTGGACACATCATTTCGCCAGAGGAGCAACGATTCTGGGAGCGGATGTCTTTCAGGCAGTTCGCCGTCTTTTTTCTCCGCTTGCAATCATTGTGGCTATTTTATTACGCAGTCACAGACGCCACTTATCTCGCAGATTATTTGTCACCCGATCCGCCGCATTTCATTTTCGCGTTGGGCGCAAAAATGATCATTGCACGGGTTGCATTCCATATTGTGCTTGCCATCTATTGTCTTCGCTACGCAGACCGAATTGTAAGTTGGTTTGTTAAAGACATCATTCCTAAAACGCCTCCTGACAAAGAATAGCCGCCCACTTCTACCTTCGCTTGCCCGCTCACGCCCGCCCGAAGTGTCGCATCGCCTGATACACGATGAGCGCGGCAGGCAGAGGAATGTCAGACCGTTGCCACCAGTAGCACGTTGGAATTTTTCGTCGCGTCGTGAACCACTTCGCAGCTTGCGAAGCCCGCGCGCTTCAGTTCATCCTGCAATTCTTCCAGCGTGCGAAAGTGCAAACCGTCGCGCGTCTGGTTCATGCCAACCTTCGTCGCATAAATTTCCCAGAGCCGCGTGTGGCGGTGACCTTGCCCGCGCGCCTTGGCAGCTTCGCGCAAAATTAATTTCCCGCCGGGGCGCAGTGCCTGCCGCGCTTTCTGCAAAATTTTCTGCTGCTTCTCCGGCGTCCAGTAGTGCAGCACGTCAAGCAGCAGCACGGTGTCGCACGGCGGATAATCCATCTCCAAAATATCTGCGTGCCGGAACTCGATGCGCGTGTGACCGAGCGCCGTCTGCTGTGCGATGCGGATTTTGTCCGCGTCGTAATCCACGCTGAAAAACGTCCGCGTGTCCGTGAATTGCGCGAGCCAATGCGTCGCCCAGCCGTGACCGCAACCGAGATCGAGAATGAATCCATCGCGCGGCACGACCTTGTCGAGCGCAGGAAACATCCGGTCGAGCCACAATTTCCAAAACACAAATTGCTCGATGAAACGGCCTTGATAGCGGTAGAGCCGGCGCACCTTGCGCCGCACGATGCGCGGCGTGTTGTTCTCATCGAGTTCTTTTTGCAGCCCGGCGCGGACAATCTGTTCGCAATGTTTCATCAGCGCCGTCGCCCCTTGCGAGTAATCAAAATTCTGCGGCGTCACACGCGGCAACGCGCTCGCGCTCGCGCGATACGGCTCCAGCCAGAAGGCGTCGCGCGGCATGAGCGTCCAAGTATCGCAGAGAACCACCGGCAAAATTTCCTGGTTCAATTCAATCGCCAGTTCAAACGCTCCGCGATGAAAGCGTTGCACCCAGCCGTCCGGCGAACGCGTGCCTTCGGGATAAAAATGCACCGACGCGCCTTCGGCCAAAGTTTTCCGGCAACGTTCCATCGTCAGGTCAGGACGGCCAGCTTCGACTTGAACGTGGCCGAGAATTTTACAGCCGTAGCCGAGGAACGGCGCATCGAACACGCGCTTCTTCGCCGTCTGCCGCACCTCGCTCGACACCGCGATCATCACCACCACGTCCGACGACGACTGATGATTGCTGATGACGATGCACGACGGCGAAAAAGTTTTGGGCGAAATATTTTTGTATCTCAACCGGCCATACGGCAGCGCGTGAAAAAATCCGCGCGTCCCCCAAGCCGTCACGGCGCGCAGTTTGTCGTGGCTTTTTGCGACGCGAAAAATTGCCTGCAACGGACGCTGGATGAGATAGACGCAAATCTGGATGGCGCTCAAATGCACCACCGTCCAGACGATGCCGATGAAGTGCCACCAGCGCGGCGCGCCCGTCGGCGGTTTGCGCGAGAGCAGCAGGTCCATGCACGCCGGCGTGATGACGAGCGTCGCGACAAACGCGCAGACCATGCCGAGCAAAACCGTCGTGCCCATCGAAAATAAAATCGGATGCTGCGCGAACGCCAGCACGGCGAAACCAAAAATTGTCGTCGCGGCGGAAATTAAAACCG
>JAYVQV010000370.1:0-5769 GCA_043776855.1 Limisphaerales bacterium
GCTTCCTTTTTGAATTCGTCGAGAATCCAATCCATCAAAGTATTGTCCCAATCGTCACCGCCGAGGTGCGTGTCGCCGTTGGTGGCCTTCACTTCAAACACGCCGTCGCCGATTTCGAGAACGGAAATATCAAATGTGCCGCCACCCAAATCATACACGGCGATCTTTTCGTCCTTCTTTTTGTCGAGACCATAAGCGAGCGACGCGGCGGTCGGTTCGTTGATGATGCGGAGAACTTCGAGACCCGCGATGCGACCGGCATCTTTCGTGGCTTGGCGCTGGGAATCGTTGAAATACGCGGGGACGGTGATGACCGCCTGCGTGATTTTTTCGCCGAGACGCGTTTCGGCGTCGGCCTTGAGCTTGGCGAGAATCATCGCGGAAATTTCCTGCGGCGAGAACTGCTTGGCCTTGCCTTCGACTTCGACTTCCACGGCGCAGTCGCCGTTGGAAGCGCGCACGACTTTGTAAGGCATGCGCTTAATTTCTTCGGCGACTTCATCGAACTTGCGCCCCATGAAACGCTTCACAGAATAAATCGTGTTGCGGGAGTTGGTGACGGCCTGACGCTTCGCCGCATCGCCAACGACGCGCTCGCCGGATTTCGTGAACGCGACGACGCTGGGCGTGGTGCGTTTGCCTTCAGAATTTTCGAGCACGAGCGGTTCGCCGGAGTCCATGACGGCCATGCAGGAGTTGGTGGTGCCTAAATCAATGCCTAATACTTTTGCCATAAAATGTGTGTGTTAAAATTGTTTCGATTAAAATCTGCTCCCCGTTCCAATGCAATAAGAGTGCCGCATCGTGCCAATCCGAAAGAAACAGTCGGAGCCATTGGAAACAAAGGCGGGAATAATTTTTCAGCGCGGTCAGAAAATTTTCAAAACTGTGCCACCAGCGGCGCAATGGCACAGCTGAACGACGGTTGGCGCAGAAAACGTGGCGCAGTCAGCGGCTGGTGGGGCGAGCGTCCCCGCGAGCCGCGCTTGCCAACCGAGACAATCTGGTTGCCGTGAGAGTTGCCAACCCAAGAGGTTCACGGGCTAAATGCTTTTGCAAAGTTCCACGTCTGTTTGCAAATACCCGCCCGGCTCGCGGGGACGCTCGCCCCACCCGCCTCAAAATTATTTACCGCTCCAAATCAGGTCGAAAATTTCGCCTTTGAACGGCCAGTCTTCAATCCGTTGAACCAAACCTTTGCGAAACGGATTTTCCTGAACATAAATCCATTTTTCCGAATAGCTCTCGCCATCACGCAGCCGATGATGCCAGCCGCGTGATTGGAATTTCCATTTCAGTGAGGCGGGTGGGGCGAGCGTCCTCGCGAGCCGCTGATGCTTGAGGCTAAATTCTCGTTTCCAAAACTTGATCCAGGCTTCAATCGTGAAATTCAAATCCCTTGGCGCGCAAAACAAATGCAGATGATCCGGCATTAACAGATAGTCACCGACCAGCCAGGCCGTTGCTTCCGACCAAGTTTGGCGTAAAAGTTGATGCGCGGTTTCGTTATCCAGCCAAGGCTTGCGGTTCTCGGTATTGATGGTGAGTAGGACGATGTTGGAGTGACCGAGCTGAACGTGAACGCTGGAAGCGGGGTTATGGCGTTGGGGGAGATTTTCGTTTTCTGATGACATGATTATCTCGGTTGCAAGCGCGGCTCGCGAGGACGCTCGCCCCACCACCGTCCTGCCAATTTCACGCGTCTTTTATTTGCTCCCCGGCTTCACAGCGGGAATTTTCTGAAGATCAGCCGGAAGACTGTTCGGGTCAAACGTCTCGACTTGCAACGCGATGAGGCTGACCGTCGGCGCGCCGAAATTAACCGCGCCGTTGGAACGGTCCACCACCATCGCGATACCCACGACGTTGCCGCCATGCGCGCGGACGATGTCCAAAGTTTCTTGAACACGCCCACCTTTGGTCACTACGTCTTCCACGATGAGAATTTTTTCACCGGCGGCGATCTTGAAACCGCGACGCAAAACTAATTTACCCTCCTCTTTCTCGACAAAAATAAATCGCAAACCCAACTGCCGCGCGACTTCCTGACCGATGACCAACCCGCCCATCGCGGGCGCAACCACCGTGACTGCGCCGAGTGGTTTGAGCTTGGCCGCGAGTGCGGCACCGAGTTTTTCCACGGCGGGCATCTGCTGGAGCGCGAGCGCGCACTGGAAAAATTGGCGGCTGTGCAATCCGCTGCGGAGAATGAAATGGCCTTCGAGCAGCGCGCCGCTGTCGCGGAAAATTTGGAGAACTTCGTTTTGAGTCATCGGACGGAAATGTTACGGCGAGATTTGAAAATGGAAATTGCAAAATCAGCCGGACGCAGGTGCAGCTTGACACTATGCTTGATTCATAACAACTGGTTCGTCACGCCCCTTCGCCCGGACAGGCGGGACGCCTGTGCTACAGCGGCGGCGAAGCCGCCGCCCAAAGTAGCGCAGGCGTCCCGCCTGCTGCTGGATCAGGACCGGGTCAAGCTGCACCCTGGGAATGATTGGCAAAATAAAATTGCCGGAAGTTTTCACTTTCACTGCGCCTGGCCGTCACGCGCGCTTTTTGTGACGCCAGTTATTTTCTTTTGAAGTCATGCGCGCCAGCCCCGCCAGAACTTCCTGCAACCCGCGCCGGATGTGCTGGCGCATGGCGGCATCGGCTTGTGTCGGCGAGCCTTCGGCCAGAATATCCGTCAACCGCGCGTGATAATCCGAGGCCAGCGACCGTCGTTGCACGGCGGTGTCGTAAAGCCAGTTGAAGATCAAGACCTGCTCCTTCTCGATGGCGTCGCGCAAGGCCGGGCAACGCGCACATTCCGCGATGCGCAGGTGCAGCTTCATGTGATAGGTGTTCACCGACAACGGCCTCGTCGGCATCGGCAACGCCGCGCTTTCGCCGCTCGTGACGAAGCAGGTTATTGATCTTTATCTCAAGCCGCTGCTCATCGGCCAAGATCCGTGGGACACGGAATTTCTCTGGCAGCACATGTATCGCAAAACGATGGCGTTTGGCCGCAAAGGAATCGCGATGGTCGCCATCAGCGCGGTGGACATCGCGCTGTGGGATTTGCTCGGCAAATCGGCGAAGCAACCGGTTTATCGTTTGCTCGGCGGACGCACGAAGCCGAAAATTCCCGTCTATGCGAGCCGGCTTTATTCCACGCCGCTCAAGGAACTCGCCAGCGAATCGAACAAATATAAGAAGCAAGGTTACAAGGCGATGAAGATGCGTTTCGGCTGGGGACCGACCGATGGTCCGGAAGGGATGCAAAAAAATCTCGCGCTCGTCCGCACCGTGCGCGAAACCGTCGGCGACGGCATTGACATCATGGCCGACGCCTACATGGGCTGGAATTTGGATTACGCGAAACGAATGATTCCGCTGCTCGAAAAATATAATCTGCGCTGGCTCGAAGAGGCGGTGATTCCCGACGACATCCACGGCTACGCAGAATTGAAACGCTTCGGTCGCATCCCGATTGCGGGCGGCGAACATGAATACACGATCTACGGCTTCCGCGAACTCATCGAAGCGCGCGCGGTGGACTACATCCAGTTCGACACGAATCGCGTCGGCGGTATTTCACAGGCGCGCAAGATCGCTGCGCTCGCCGAGGCACATTCGATTCCCGTGATTCCGCACGCCGGGCAGATGCACAATTATCATGTCGTCATGGCGAGCCTGAATTCGCCGATGGCAGAATTTTTCCCGCCGGTGGATGTCGAAGTCGGCAACGAATTGTTCTGGTATATTTTCAAAGGCGAGCCGATGCCGAAAGATGGCTTCATTGATTTGGATGAAAAAACACCCGGCCTTGGCCTGACGGTGGATGAAGGCGCGTTGAAAAAATTTCACATCACCGAATGAATCTGCATTTTGCATTCGCATTGGGGAGCGCGCCCGCCCCGGGCGCAATTTTCCGCGCCCTCGCGGAAAATTCAAGGCGCGTGGACAACGATGGGCGTGGTTCACAAGTTTGGGTGTCCCAAGCGCGGAACGCGAAGCGCGGAACGCGAGGCGCGTTCCGCAACGCCCGGGGCGGGCGTGCTCCCCGGAATTATGACTCGACTCGTTCAAATCCAAAAAGGTTCGACGCGCTGCGTGGCGTTGGTTGAAGAACCGCACCTGCGTTTGCTCGGCCAATTTAATTCCGTTCAGGCGCTGGCGCAGGCGGCTGTTGCATCGGGCGAATCGCTCGTGCGACTCATTCAGTCGCATGGGTCGCATGAGTCGTTGGATTACGATGCGATTTACTCCGGCAAATCAGAGTGGAAAATTTTGCCGCCGATTGATCATCCGACCGAACCCGCGCGCTGCCTCGTCTCCGGCACGGGCCTCACGCATCTCGGCAGCGCGAAAAACCGTCAGGCCATGCACAGCGCAAATGAAGCCGAGTTGAACGACAGCATGAAAATTTTCAAGTGGGGCGTGGAAGGCGGCAAGCCCGCGCCCGGCAAAATTGGCATCGCGCCGGAATGGTTTTACAAAGGCAGCGGCTCCATTCTCCGCGCGCACGGTGAGCCGCTCGACGTGCCGCCTTACGCGGAAGATGGCGGCGAAGAGGCGGAGATCGCCGGGATTTATTTCATCGGCGCCGACGGACAGCCGCGCCGCATCGGCCTGGCGATTGGGAATGAATTCTCCGACCACAAGTTTGAGAAGAAAAATTATCTCAACCTCGCCGGATCAAAACTTCGCAACTGTTCGCTCGGCCCGGAAATCGTGATTGATCCAGAATTCCAATCCGTCCCCGGCACGGTAAAAATTGAGCGCGGCGGCAAAGTTCTCTGGTCGCAGGAAATTCTGACTGGTGAAAGCGAGATGTGCCACAGCCTCGCCAACATCGAACATCATCACTTCAAGTTTGAAGGCCACCGCCGACCTGGTGATTTACACGTCCATTACTTCGGTGCGTGCAGCTTGAGTTTTGGCGCAGGAATCCAACTCGCTGATGGGGACAATATGATTGTCGAATTTGACGGCTTCGGCCGCGCGCTGCGCAATCCGTTGCGTGTGGCGTGTGGTGAAGATACTTTGGTCGCAGTGCAATCACTCGCCTGATTTTATTATGAGCAAACCCCGCATCGCATTTTTTGGCTTGGGCATCATGGGTTCAGGCATGGCGCGCCGCCTTCTTGCCAACGGCTTTCCACTGACGGTCTTCAATCGTAATGTCGAAAAATCCAAACCGTTCGCAGCGGAAGGCGCACACGTTGCCAGTTCACCGCGCGAAGCTGCGTCGCGGGCGGATGTCATCATCAGCATGGTGGCGGACGACAATGCCTCGCGCAGTTTGTGGCTCGGCGAGAATGGCGCGCTCGCCGCCGCCGCGCCGGGAACAGTTTGCATCGAATGCAGCACCGTCACCGTCGGCTGGATTCATGAACTTGCCGCCGCCGCCCAGGGAAAAAAATGTGACTTGCTCGACGCGCCCGTGACCGGCAGCAAAACCCAGGCGGCATCGGGTGAATTAAATTTCATCGTCGGCGGTGACGCAACCACGCTCGAAAAAGCGCGTCCGGTTTTGGCGGCGATGAGCAAGTCCGTGGTTCATCTCGGTCCGACCGGCAGCGGGGCGTTGGTCAAACTCATCAATAATTTTGTCTGTGGCGTGCAAGTCGCGTCGCTCGCCGAAGCGTTGGCGATGATTGAACGCAGCGGCCTTGACCGTGCGAAGGCGCTGGAAGTTTTGACCGGCGGCGCACCCGGCAGTCCGCTGGTGAAGGCGGTTTCCGCGCGCATGACCGCGCCGGACTTCACGCCGAATTT
>JAYVQV010000371.1:0-5764 GCA_043776855.1 Limisphaerales bacterium
CGGCGGCTACCTGCTCGCCAAGAGTCCGACGAAGATTACGATGGGCGAAGTCGTGCGCCACTTTGATGGCATTTTAGCCCCGATTGACTGCGTTTCTGTCACCGGCTATCAACGCTGCTCGCAAGAATCTGTCTGCCGTTTCCGTCGAGTTTTCTTCGATGCGAGAAATTATGTGGCGAACCTGATGGATCGAGCCACGCTGGCTGAAGTGGCTCAAGGCTCACCGCTTACTCGAAAGGAATTAACCAGTGGCTACAGCGGTTTCATGGGCGGTGAAGGGATCTGAAAAATATTTTAATTGTCCGTTGACATTAAACGGAGCTGCGGCATAATGACGACATATTAAGTCGTTAATACGTTCCGAGACTGACAAGTTGTTTTAAGAACGGGCGGCGAAAGAAGCGGAAATTAAATCCGCTTTTTTATTTGGACAAATAGACGACCTAAAATGTCGTTATTAAAAATGTTTGGTAAAAGTTGATCGCAACAAACGGAAGCAGAGAAAATGAAACTGAATTACAAAATCACAGCGGCCTTGATCGGTGCGGGACTCGTTTCCATCGCCCAAGCCGTGGAAATCAGCGACGCCGATTTTGCGGCGCTGAAAAAACAACTCGCCGAACTTGACCAAAAAGTTCGGGTGCTGGAACGCGAGCGGGAGATTGACGGCGAGGCCGCCACTGCCGCCACGAAAGCCCTGCCCAAAATTACTCTAGGCGCGAATGGTTTTAGTTTTGGCTCGGCAGATTCCAATTTCGTCGCGCAGTTACACGGCGTGGTGCAACTGGACAGCCGCACGTTTTTCAATGACGGCGGCGTCAACGGCAACGACGGCTTCCTGCTTCGGCGCGCCCGTCCGATCATTTCCGGCACGGTCTTCCGTGACTTTGATTTCAACCTGACGCCGGACTTCGGTGGCAGCACGGTGCAGATCCAGGATGCGTGGCTGAATTACCGCTTCGCTCCGTGGTTGCAGGTGCAGGCGGGCAAATTCAAATCGCCGGTCGGTTTGGAGCACTTGCAGTCTGACCCGGTGACTTCGTTCAATGAACGCTCCATCGTCACTGATCTCATGCCGAATCGTGATTTGGGTGTGCAGTTGAAAGGCGACATGGATGTGTCCAAGGGCGTGGCGAGTTACGCGCTGGGAATCTTCAACGGGGCGGCGGATTTCAACGGCACTACGGCCAACACCTCGTTTCAAGACGACCGCGCGTTTGCCGGACGCCTGTTTCTCCAACCGTGGAAAAATTCTGACGTGAACGCGTTGCGCGGCCTCGGCTTTGGCGTCGGCGGCAGCTATATCGTGAATAATCCCGCGACTAATTCTGCGACCGGGCTGACTCCCGGTTATTCAACCGATGGCCAGCAACGTTTCTTCACTTTCAACTCCGGCGTGAACGCCCACGGCGAAGGCTGGCGCATTTCACCGCAGGCTTATTATTACTACGGCCCGTTTGGCTTGCTGGCGGAATATGTCATCTCCGATCAGATCGCGAAACGCACCGCTGCGGTTCCGACGCCGGAAATTGACCTGCACAATTCCGCCTGGCAAATCTCCGGCTCATGGGTGTTGACGGGTGAAGCGGCGAGCTACGCGGGCATCACGCCGCGCCATCCGTTTGATCCGCGCAACGGCCAGTGGGGCGCGCTGCAACTCGTCGGACGTTACGCGTCGCTCGATGTGGATGACGCCGCGTTTGGTGGAGCCGCAAACATTCGCCTCGCTGACCCGACGAAATCTGCGTCCGGCGCGCAGGCGTGGTCCGTCGGATTGAACTGGTATCTCAATAAAAATATCCGCGCCAACTTGAGCTACTCGCGCACGACCTTCTCCGGTTTTGCCGGCACGCAGTTCGCGCCAGGAACCGTGCCGTATCAACCGGAGAACGTCCTGTTCTCCCGCTTGCAACTCGCTTTTTGAAACTAAAACTTCCCAAACTAAATATATTATGGCCGACAAACATTACCGCAGTCTCATCAAAGCCGTTTCCTGGCGCGTCACCGGCACGGTGGACACCATCGTGGTTTCCTATTTTATCACGGGTCATATCGGAACCGCGCTGAAGATCGGGGGACTGGAAGTGTTCACGAAAATCTTGCTCTACTACGGCCATGAGCGCGTCTGGGATAGGCTGTCGTTCGGCCGCGTGAAAGAGGCAAAAAAGGAAAACAGCAATTTCGACATCTAGAGCAGTTTAAGAAAACCTGTGGCCAGAATTGCGGGGTCTTGGGCATGGTTCGCCCTATTTCACCTCACCCCGGCCCGCTCCCCCGGTGAGAGGGAGAACCGTTTCCGCCGTCATGCGAAAACCAGCGTCTGGATGGGTGATAGACACCTTCAAACCACTGAAGGCATCCATCGCTGTTCCTTCTCCCCAGGGAGAAGGTCAGGATGAGGGGAACGCATTCCCGCTCACGCCAGCGGCCACGGGTTTATTTCATTTGATCTAAAATCGCCGGCCGCCGGTCGGCCAAGTTGCTGGAAGCCGGGGTTCGCTGCGGTCGCAGTTGGAAGCAGCGCCAGCAATCATTGCGCTTCAAGCATCCAGACAGCGGCGGACAGTTTCCAGCAACTCGGAAATCGGGGTTGGTTTTTGGAGAAAGCATTGGCCGCGCTCCAGCTTGAGTTCGCGGCCGGCGATGTCGGCGTTGTAACCGCTGGTGAAGATGACCCGGAGCCGGGGGGTGCGTTCCCGCAGCCGTGCCGCCAGCTCGCTGCCGTTCATGCCTTGGGGCATAACCATGTCGGTGAACAATAATTGGATCTTGTCCCGGTGCTGTTCCCAGATGGCGAGAGCGTCAACGCCATGCCGGGCTTCCAGCACCTGGTAGCCGTGCCGTTGCAGCAACCGCCGCGTCATGTCGCGCACGCTGGCCTCGTCTTCGACCAGCAAAATCGTTTCCGAGCCGCCAAGGTATGGCTTGTTGCTGGCCGCTTCCAGGCCGGCCAGAGCGGACAGTCCGACGGGAAGAAACACATGGAACGTGGTGCCGATGCCAACGGTGCTCGCCACTTGCAGTGCGCCGCCGTGTTGCTTGATGATGCCGAAGACGGTCGCCAGCCCGAGGCCGGTGCCTTTGCCAATTTCCTTGGTGGTAAAAAACGGCTCGAAGATGTGCGGTAAAATTTCTGGCGCGATGCCGTTGCCATCATCCGTGACGCGCAGGCTGGCGTAGCGGCCCGGCGGCAGGTCGGGAATCAAATCGGCATCGGCGGCGGTGATCTCCTTTTCCGCAGTTTCAATGACCAGCCGTCCACCCTTGGGCATGGCGTCGCGGGCGTTGACGACGAGGTTCATCAACACCTGGTCCAACATCCCGGCGTCGGCGTGAACCGTCAATGGCCGGGTGTGCAGGATGAGCGACTGATGCACGTCCTCGCCGATGAGGCGCTGGAGCATCTTGCTCAAGTTGGTGACGACTTCGTTCAAGTTCAACTGGCGTGGCTGCATGACTTGGCGGCGGCTGAACAGGAGCAGTTGGTTTGTGAGCGCGGCGGCGCGTTCGGCGGCGCTGGAGATTTCGCGGGTGCATTCGCCGGCTTCGGCGGAGAGATTCTTTTCCTCGGCGAGCAGGTTGGCATTGCCGAGGATGGCGGCGAGGATGTTGTTGAAGTCGTGCGCCACGCCGCCGGCGAGCTGGCCGATAGCTTCCATTTTTTGCGACTGGCGCAACTGTTCCTCCAACTGTTTGCGTTTGGTGATGTCCGCGATGCTTAACACCGCCAGCAGCGGCTGGCCAGCCGTGTCTTTGGCGATGTTGCCCGAATAGGCGACCCAGCGTTCCCAAGGCTGATCTTTGCGCCGCACCCGGTGCTCCAATTGGTGCAAGGTTTCGCCCCGGAGAATTCGCATCAGCGGCCATTGCTCGAAGGGAACGACTGTCCCGTCCGGCGCAAGAATTTCAAAGGTGTCTTGAAACTCGGGAAGTTTGCGGCGGCATTCATCCATGCTGGCGTAGCCGTGCATCGCCAGGGCGATGCGGTTCCAGGAAAACACATTGCCCGCCATGTCGGAGATGACCACGCCTTCGGACAAGGTGTCCAGGCTGGTTTCCAAGAGCGCCAGGTTCCGCGCCGTTTCGTTGGTGGCGTCGCGCAAGGCGGCTTCCGCTTGCTTGCGCTCGGTGATGTTCACGCCCGAAGGCACGAGGAAAATAATTTTGCCTGAACCATCGCGCAGCGGTTGCAGCGAAAAATCAATCCAGATGAACTGCCCGTCGGCGACCTGAATCTGTTCGTCATAGCGCACCGGCGAGCCTTGGGCGGCGCTGCGGATGGCTGCCCGCGTCCGCGCCCGCACGGCTTCTGAATAGCCGAGCCAGTAAGTTTCATCGAGCGGCCGGCCGAAAACATCCTCGGTTTTCAGGCGGGCAACCGCCAGCGCGGGGCGGTTGGCGTTCAACAAGACACCATTCACATCCGTCATGCCCACGAACATCTGGTCGCCCAAGCCATCCATCATCAGGCGCAGTTGCGCCTCGGCGGAGGTGCGCATGGCGGCCTCGTTCTGGAGCGTCTGGTTGGCCACGGAAAGTTCGTGGGTTCGTTCGCGCACGCGCGACTCCAGGTTTTCCAGTGTGGATTGGTGGGCGGCATCCGCGCGATAACGTTGCGTCATCACGGCGGCGCCGCACAGGCCGGTCAGCGTCAGGACGCTAAGAAAAGTCTCCAGCACCAGCAGCGATTGGTTCAGGCTGGCCAGACTGAACGGCCCCGCGCCGTGAACCGTGCCCCAGACCGAAACGCCGCTGACCAGCAACGCCGCCAGCGTCACACCGCGCTGGCCAAACCGCAGCGCCGGCCAGACCAGAAATGGAATCACGACGAAAGCAAAGGGCTTGGCATATACGTTAAAGATCAGGTGCGCGACCAAAAACAGCAGGCCAAAACAAATCCCCGCTTCCATCCAGCGAATCCGGGGCAGGAACACCGGCCGCCCCAGCCACGCCAGCAGCAGCGGCGCGAATACAAAAATTCCGGCAACGTCTCCAAGCCACCACGTCAGCCAGATTCTGCCAAAAGCCGACATAGGCGCGAACCCGCCGAGCGTCAGCCAAGTCAAGCCGTTGGTGGCGCTGAACAGACAGCACACCGTGCCGCCCACGGCCAGCAAGAGGATGACACCTTGAAGACTGTCAAGGGGATTGCCGCGTCCGGCCAGCCGCCGCACCAGCGTCCGGCCCAGCCATGCTGTCACCACCGCGCCGGTTGCGATGCCCCCGGCAGAAACCAAGGAGGCCACCCAGTGTGTCGTGCCTGGGGTGTGCAATAAGCCGGCAAAGTTCGCCACGAAAGCGCCCAGCCAGATTCCCGGCCAGACCCGCCCGCCAAACAGCAGCAGTGCTGCCAACGCGATGCCGGAAGGCGGCCAAACCGGTGAAACCTGTTCCCCGACCAACGCAAACATTTGCCCCAGCCGCCCCGCCAAAAAATAGCCGGCGGCCACAGTGACAATCACCCCAAGCTGCGCCAACGACGGTGGCCATGCGCGGAAATCCGCGCGCATCCGTTCCAAAACCGGCCGCAAGGAAATTTCCCCGGGAACGGCCTTCAAGGTGTCAATGCTGGCCGGCGGCGCGGGTGTTGGCTCAAATGCCATGCTTAACGGATGGGGAGGGTCATCGGCAAAGTGTGCTTTCGGCGGCCGGATAAATCGAGAAGGAAAATGGGGTGGCCAACGGGACTCGAACCCGCAACAGCAAGCTCCACAAGCTTGGACTCTACCATTGAGCTATGACCACCAACCAAGGGCAGGACGAT
>JAYVQV010000372.1:0-5757 GCA_043776855.1 Limisphaerales bacterium
CGCGCACGGAACTCGCGCTCGCCGCCGCGAACGAACAGCTCGCCGGCAAACTTTCGCAGCGCATCAATAAACTCCGCGACGATCTGATGCTCACGATGACGCACGTCGAAGCGCACATTGATTTTCCGGACGAAGACATTTCGCCGGACACGAAAGACAAATTGCTCCAGCGCCTCGATGATGGCGTGAAATTCATGGACGAACTCCTGCGCTCGGCGAACGAAGGGCAGATTCTGCGTCGCGGTATTCGCGCCGCCATCATCGGCCGGCCGAACGCGGGCAAGTCGAGCCTGCTCAACCAACTGCTCGGCCACGAACGCGCCATCGTCTCGCCCATCGCCGGCACCACGCGCGACACGATTGAGGAGACGGCGAACATCCGCGGCCTGCCGGTCATCTTCATTGACACCGCCGGCCTGCGCGAGGCGCAGGACGAAATCGAAGTCGAAGGCATCCGCCGCAGCCGCGAAAGTCTGGCCAAGGCGGAATTCATCTTGCACGTCCTCGACGCGAGCGAGCCGTTGACGAGCGCCGATGAAAAATTTCTCACCGAGTTCGCCGGGAAGAAAAGAATTTTAGTCCGCAACAAAACCGATCTGCCGGTGAAGCTGGAACTGCCGAAGGAATTTCTTATCACTCATCACTCGTCACTCGTCACTGATGTTTGCAGCGTGAGCGGGCAAGGGATTGAAACCTTGAAAGACGCCATCAAAGAACTCGTCTGGTCCGGCGAGATCAAGGCCGAGATGTTGCAAGTGGCCATCAACTCGCGGCATCAGGATGCGCTGCAACGTGCGCGCGCCGCCGCGCAGGCGGCGGCGGCGGCGTTGCGTGGGGAGATGACGCTGGAACTCATCGCGTTTGATTTACGCATCGCGGCGAACGCCGCCGGCGAAATCGTGGGCAAGACGACCACGGAAGATTTGCTCGACTCCATCTTCAGCAACTTTTGTCTGGGGAAATGAACGGCGCTCAAAGCCTGTTTGAAAATTGCAGGGCGGTGCGGCAGCGCCGACCTACCCAGCGCCGTAGGCGCGGCATATTTGTAGAATCAATCATGGAAAGAATTCCAAGCTCCGTAGGAGCGAAATCTGAATATGCCGCTCCTGAAGGAGCTTTGATTTTTGCGGATGCCAAACTACAAGGATGCCGCGCCTACGGCGCTGAAAAGGTGCTGGACAGCATCTTAACCCCGGCACAAGCTCCGAACCATGAAACGAGATAGGCTGCGCTCGGCGCAGCATATTTACTGTTAGGCCACTGCGCATATGTTCATTCTCGAAATCATTATCGCTGTTGTTGGTCTTGGTTTGCTTTCGGTGTCGCTCGTCCTTTACCAGTCCCGAACGCATGACAAGAAGTTTTTGACTCGGTTTTGGTTGAGTCGAGGGCTGTTGACGTTCAGGGAGTATGTTTTGAATCGGGTCGGGTTTGCACTTTCGCTGACGGCGATTCTGATTGCGAGTGGACGCTTGGCATTCGCATTTTTACACCGATGATTGTGAAACGAGAGTGGCCTAACACATAGATAGGCTGCAAACCGTTTTGGAATTTCCCCGAGTAGAGATCGAACGAAGCTGAACTTTACTTAAGCTTCAAGAAGTTTTTCAAAATCGTGCGTCCGCTTTCCGTTAGGATGCTTTCAGGATGGAACTGCACGCCCCAGATCGGCAGCGTCTTATGTTTCACGCCCATGATTTCGCCCTCTTCGGTCTCGGCGGTGACTTCGAGGACATCCGGCAGCGTGTCGCGCTGGATGACGAGCGAATGATAGCGCGTGGCGAGAAACGGATTCGGCATGCCCGCAAACAAATCTTTTCCGTTGTGTTTAATCGGCGAAGTTTTGCCGTGCATCATGCGGTAGTTCACCACCACCTCCGCGCCGAACGTGTGGCCGATGCACTGATGGCCGAGGCACACCCCGAAAATCGGGACGCCTTCGCTCGCAAAAGTTTTAATCACGTCGTTGGACAAACCCGCCTCCCGCGGCGAACACGGCCCTGGCGAAACTAAAATCCGTTCCGGCTTGAGCGCGCGGATTTGCTCGATGGAAATCTCGTCGTTGCGCCGCACCTGCACGTCCGCGCCCAGCTCGCCCAAGTATTGCACGAGGTTGTAGGTGAACGAATCGTAATTGTCTAAAACCAAAATCATCGCGGCGGAACATAACGCAGACGGAAGAAATTGAAAATCAAAATGCACCCGGCGGCAGCGCCGGGGGTGCAGCTTGATCCGGTTGCGGTCTGGCTCCCTCGCCCCGCGAGGCACGAGCGGGGAGAGGGCTGGGGAGAGGGGTTTTTTTTTCGCAAACCATCGGCCTCCTCTCCCCGGCCCTCTCCTCCTCCGAGGAGGAGAGGGAGTGGAATCCAGTGCGAAGCACAACCGTGTCCAGCTGCACCCGAGCGCCGGCTTGCCGCCGGCTTTGGACATTCGGACATCGCGGGTGTGCGGAACGTCCAAGCCGGTCACCGACCGGCGCTCCACCCAGTGATCGCCTCACGCCCAGCGGCAGCGCCTGACTGCGCCTCCGGGTGATGCCCCCGGCGATTCCCGTTGACGTTTCCCCTGCCGCCGCGAAATCATTCGGTATGGAACCGAATGTCACGCCGCCGCCCACGTTCTGGGACAAAGTGAAAAAATATCTCGGCCCCATCGGCGTGGTGCTGTTTCTCTGCCTGAAATTTCTCGGCAAGTTAAAATTCGTTCTGCCCTTCCTCAAGACCGGCGGCACGATGATTCTCTCAATGGGCGCTTACGCAATGTTTTGGGGCTGGCAATACGCCGTCGGTTTCGTGCTACTGATTTTCATCCACGAATGCGGACACCTCATCGCCGCGCGGCGCATGGGCTTGAAGGTCGGCGCGCCGGTCTTCATCCCGTTCATGGGCGCGTTCATCGCGCTGAAGGATGCGCCGCGCAATGCGTGGGTCGAAGCCGAAGTCGGCATCGGCGGTCCGTTGCTCGGCAGCATCGGCGCGGCGGCGTGCGAACTGATTTATCTGGCGACCGGCAACCAGCTTTTTCGGGCGCTCGCCTATTCGGGATTTTTTCTGAACCTGTTCAACCTCGCGCCCGTCGGCTTTCTCGATGGCGGACGCATCGTCACCGCGCTGTCGCCGTGGTTGTGGATCGTGGGCTTCGCCATCATGGTCGTGCTCACCATCAAGCAGTTCAATTTCATCCTGCTGCTCATCCTCATCATGTCGCTGCCGAGATTGTTCTCGCTGTTCCGCGCGAAGACCGACGAAGAAAAACGCTACTTTGAAGTCACGCCACAACAACGCTGGATCGTAGCCATAACTTATTTTGGCCTCATCGCTTTTCTGGTTTTCGGAATGAAACTCTCCTACATCCCGCACGACACCTTGCGCTGAAATCAGCCCAGCACTTCTTCAATCAAAGCCGTCGGCACGCGCTGCCCCCAGGCGACCTTGCCGATTCTTTCTGCGAGCACGAATTTTACTTCGCCGCCGCTCACTTTTTTGTCGAGCAACATGGCGGCAAAAAGTTTTTTGCGGCGCGCGGCGGCCAGCTTGATTTTTACCGGCAACCCGGCGGCGATGAATAATTTTTCAATCCGCGCCGCATCGTGCGAGGGCAGGCCGAGAAGCTTGTGCGACAACTTCGCCGCTGCGACCTGCCCGATGGCAATCGCCTCGCCGTGGAGAAATTTTCCGTAGCCGGAGCTGTTCTCAATCGCGTGGCCGATGGTGTGGCCGAAATTCAAAATCGCGCGCAGGCCGCTTTCGGTCTCGTCCTGACTCACAACCTTGGCTTTTATTTCACAACAACGAGCAATGATAGCAGCAAGTTTTGCAGCGTCACGCCGAAGCAAGGTGGGCAAATAACGCTCCAATTGAGCAAACAATTTAGCGTCATAAATAATTCCATACTTAATGACTTCCCCAAGACCGGCATTGAATTCACGAATCGGAAGTGTGTCATGGGTGTCCAAATCGCACAGCACGAGGCGCGGCTGGTAAAACGCACCGACGAGATTTTTGCCCGACTTGAGATTCACGCCCGTCTTGCCGCCGACGGAACTGTCCACCTGCGCGAGCAGCGTCGTCGGCACTTGCACGAACGGGATGCCGCGCAGATACGTCGCCGCCACGAAGCCCGCGAGATCGCCCACCACGCCGCCGCCGAGCGCGACGATAAAAGATTTTCTTTCCAGCCGATGCTTCGCGAGTTGGTCGTGGCAAAATTCCACCATGGCCATGCGCTTGGATTTTTCCCCGGCGGGAACGGTGATGAGCACCGATTGAAAGCCAGAAGCGGAAAGCGATTTTAACGCCGCCTTCGCAAATTTTTTGCCGACGTTGGAATCCGTGATGACCGCGCAACGCTGGCCGAGCTTGAGCGCCGCGCACTCCGCGCCGAGCTGCGGCAACAGTCCGACCCCGACCTTGATGGAGTAACTGCGGCTGCCGAGCGGAACTTGAACGATGCGCATGGCGAAAAGATAAACAGCGGCGGAGACATTTTCAATGATTGCCCAAAACGGAGAATTGGACTATTTAGACAGCGTGAACGAAACCACCATCCCGGCCTCCACGCCGCGCCCGGCAGACCAGCTCGCCCAAGCGCAAGCGGCGTTCCGGGAATTTCACGCGCGTTGCTTCTGGTTCATGCGGCCTGATGCGGAGATTGTCGCGGAGGAAGTTCCTTACATTTGCGAACGGCTGCGCGCCGACGGCGGACGGCGCGGCTTTCAAATCGCCGCTGACTTATGCCGCTAGGCGATTTCGAGAAAACTTTGCTGCACCTGCTCGCGGTCAACCGCAATCCCGAAAGTTATATTGCCGGCGCCACGGTTTTTTTGCGGCGGGCAGATTCGCACCGGCAGTCGCAGGACATTGATGTTTTTCACGACACCGTAGAAAGCCTCAAGCAGGCGGCGACGCAAGACGCGGCGGTGCTGCAAGCAAACGGTTACACGCTGGAATGGTCCGAAACGCAGGCGACCTTGCAGCGGGCCACGGTTTCCAAGGACGGACGTTTCACCAAACTGGACTGGGCGTATGATTCTGCGTTCCGATTTTTTCCGGTGCAGGCCGATGCAGATTTTGGTTTTGTGTTGCACCCGCTGGACAGCGCGACCAACAAGCTGCTCGCCCTCGCTGGGCGCGGCGAACTGCGTGATTATCTGGACGTGCTGTTTTTGCACCGGACAGTTTTGAGTCTCGGCGCGCTGGCATGGGCGGCCTGCGGCAAAGACGTCGGCTTCACCCCGCAATTTCTGATCGAGGAGGCGCAACGCCACGCGCATTATCCCGCCGCCCGGTTGAAGACGCTGCTGCTGCGCGAGCCGGTGGACTTGGTGGAATGTAAACGCCAGTGGCTCGCCGCCGTGGCCGAGGCGAACGCGCTGTTCCTGAAACTTCCCGCCGAAGAAATCGGCTGTCTTTACTTGAACGAACAAGGCCAAGCCGAAACGCCCAATCCGTCCGCGCCGGGATTTGCGTCGCTCCGTCGGCATCACGGCAGCGTGCGCGGCGCGTGGCCGGTTATCGCCGTTTAGAACTTGCCGCGCCTCACGGCTTTTCCCTATGTTGCCGCGTCACTCCAACTTCAAACCAAATTAAAAAATATGAGAATGTTAATGATTGTCTCGCTGCCCCACGCCAAATTCAACGCCGCCGTCAAAGACGGAACGGCCGGCGCGAAGATCGGCAAAATCCTCGACGCCCTCAAACCGGAGTCCGCTTATTTCACGGATGCCCACGGCCAGCGCACCGGCTATCTCGTGGTGAA
>JAYVQV010000373.1:0-5744 GCA_043776855.1 Limisphaerales bacterium
CTTCGATGGTGCATTTGGTGGCTTGGTCTGATCTCGCTGTTACGATTTGCTCGAGATTTCCTGAGTGGATGATATCGTTCCGATATACGTCCATGTAATTGAGCAAGCGGACGGGCACTTCGTTGGCACGGACCTTCTTATCTACACCGGCACCAGTAATTTTACCCAGGTCGCCTAGTCGCCACTCTTCCCACCTCCCCGCAAACCCCTGTAGGCGAGTTTGGCCGGTGAGGAGCTGCTGCATGGCGGCCTGTTTGAGGTCGCGCTTCTTGGCGATGAGTTGCTCCAATCCGCCAATCAGTCCATCCACATCGCTCAACGCCGCCGCAATGGCGCGTTGCTCGCGCGGGCTTGGGTAACAAATCGGAAAGTCTCTAATGTCCTGACTGCTTATGTTCGGGTCTTTGCGGCTGCTACTCGCAACGGTCTTCCAATAATCAACTCGATGATTCAGTGTTCCAAGGAGGTATTCTGATACGAGCTTATCAGTTTTTGGCTGAATAGCAGTGATTGCTTGATTGACGGCTGCGGGCATGCGGAGCAGTCCCGTTCGACCGATTTGCTGAAACCCGCCATACATTGCCAAGAGCACAGTCCCGACAGGGTAAATTCTCAAACACGTTTCCTTTAGCGCATGTTCGGTTACGCGTTCCGAAGTGATGACAATGTCCGAGTTCGTCAAATCCATTGTCTTCACCCACGCTATTGACCCGTTTCTAAAATAGCGCTCGTGCATCGCTCTCGATGGCGTTGTGCCTGACGAAGTTTCAGCCAACGTGCCAAGCTGCGAAACGTCCCAATCCTCTGGTATCACGCCAACCTCTGTCTGTTTGTAGCCCTTTTTCAATTCCACGCCGCCCCCATTTGTTTCAGGTGTCCATCCACCCGTGCCGCCAGCGTTGCTAATTCCTTGGTCAACTTCGGTAGCGACGTGGCATACCGTTCCGCCAATTGTTGGATGCGACCGGTGAGCGCCTGCGACACCCGGTTCAATTCGGATTGCACCGCCTCGGCCAGCGTCACCAGCCATTTGTCATCCACCACCAGCGTTTTGATTTCGTCCACGGTCAGCTTGCCGTATTTCTTTGCGACCTCGGCAGCCAGAGCTTTTTGCGCGTCCTTCACCTTTTTGCTCGCGGCGGATTCTTTTTCAATCAGCGCCAGATATTCCTCCAGCACCTTGCGCTCATCTGCCGCGTCCTTGTCAGTTTTGATTTCCTTGAGTCGTGCCGTGACGCTGACCTTGCTCAATTTGCCTTTGTCCGTCTTGCCATCGGCCAGCAAGCCATCTTCGCCGCCGTGTTCCTCGTCCATTTCCTCCATCTGGCGGGTGATGTCATCGCGTTCGGCTTCGAGCTTTTCAATCGCCGCCTGTTCCTTGGCAAAATAGCGTCGGACAATCAGCGATTCGGGAATCAGGTCGGTATTCGGCTGGTCATCCGTCACGGCCTTCCAACCGTCATGCACCAGCAGGTAGCAATCATCCTGCATCGTCTCGGCCCAATAATCCATGAGGTGTTGATAAACGTCGTAAGCATCAAGCAATGGGGCTTTGCGGAAAGTTTCCAGAAGGTCTTCGGATAATTCTTGAATCAATTTCTTGGGCTTACCGCCCACGGCAATGCCTTTGAGAACCGGCGTGTTCGCTTTTTTCCATTTGGCAAACAGCGCGGTGACGGATTCGTTGAACGTGGTAAATTCCGCATGACTAAAAATGGCGGACTTGATTTCACCAGCGGGAATTTTGAGTTGGGCGTAATCTTTCCATTCTGATTTCTTGAACAACGCCGACCGCACTGCTGGAAACACCTGCCAGTATTTGTCGAGGCCGTCCACGTCACGGTCGGGAATGCCGCCGCGCAAATGGGCGTTGATGTCCTGCAAATCCTCCGGCTCGGTGCTGTCAATGTAACGCGGCAGATTGAGGTTGAAATCGTTGGCTTCAATTTCCGCCACTGGCACGAGTTTGGAGAAACGGTCAATGGCAAGCTGGCGCGAAAACGCATCCACGATTTTGTGAATGTCCTGTGCCCGCAACCGGTTTTTGTTGCCGTCTTTGATGAAGCCCTTGGAGGCATCAATCATAAAAATGCCTTTGCGGGCGGCGGCATTTTCCTTGTCGAGCACAATGATGCACGCAGGAATGCCCGTGCCGTAAAAAAGATTCGCGGGCAGGCCGATGATGCCCTTGATGAGTCCGCGCCGGACGATTTCCCTGCGGATGACGGCTTCCGCGCCGCCACGGAACAGAACACCGTGCGGCAAAATCACCGCGCCTTTGCCGGTGCTTTTGAGCGAGGCGAGGATGTGCAGCAGAAAGGCGTAGTCACCATTCTTGGCCGGTGGAATGCCGAAGTCGAAGCGATGGAATTCATCGGCCTGCGGATTGAACCCGTTGCTCCATGCCTTCGTCGAGAACGGCGGATTGGCCACCGCAAAATCAAACGTCATCAGGCTGCCGTTGGGCTGTTTGAAATAGGGCGCGGACAGGGTGTTGTCTTTCCAGATTTCCGCCGTCGGGCAGTCATGGAGAATCATGTTCATCTTGGCCAGCGCGGACGTGGCGTTGTCCATTTCCTGCCCGTAAATCGTGACGCCATGTGGAGCTTCGGCGGCGGCTTTGAGCAGCAACGAACCGGAGCCGCAAGTGGGGTCGTAAACCGTTTGCTTGCTGCTCTTGGCACCGGCCATGCCTACAACCTTGGCCATGATGGTCGAAACTTCGGCGGGTGTGTAAAACTGGCCTTTGGATTTGCCGGATTCGGTGGCGAAATGCCGCATCAAATACTCGTAAGCATCGCCGAGGATGTCATCGCCTTCCGAACGGTTGCCGCGAAAATCTAAAGCCGGAGTGTCGAAAATCGAAACGAGGTTTGAGAGGCGGTCAACCATCTCCTTGCCCTTGCCGAGCTTGTCGGGGTCATTGAAATCCGCGACATCAATGACGCCTTTGAGATTGTTGGCCTCGGCGAGCTTGCTGATGATTTTGTTAATCTTGTCGCCGATTTCCTTGTCGCCCTTCAACGCCACCATGTCGGCAAAACTGCCGCCCTTGGGCACGTCCAGCATCGCGTCTTTCTGACCGGCGTATTTGTCGGAGACGTATTTGACGAACAGGAGGACGAGGACGTAATCCTTGTATTGGCTGGCATCCATGCCGCCGCGCAATTCGTCGCAGCCCGACCACAGGGAACCGTAAAGTTCGGATTTCTTAATCGCCATATTTTAATCGAGTGAGCCTTCGACGAACGAAGCGGTTGGTGAAATTCCCTTTTTCATGCAGTTGCGCGAATGCTAAACCCGCGTTAAAAAATCGCAATTGGAAAACTGTCAACCCGCTCTTAGCACTTCCAGAATCCAAACCATGCCTTCCGTATCCTGACCGCAGTATTCATCAAGCGCCTTCCGCACTCGTTTCCGCTCCGATTCGCTGACCTCGTTAAACGTGACCCGAAGGAATTCACGGCTGGCCGCACCACCCTCTTGAATTTCCAACTTTGAATAATCCTTGCCGGTCAGCGCAGGCAAAACCCACTTCATTGATGCACTGCCGCACTGGTCGGGATGATAAAAATTGAAAGCCTTGAACGGATTCAGCAGGTCAATGATTCGCTCATTCACCGCAGCAACCCACGATTTATATTCCGGCAGAAATTCCGCACATTCCTTCATCCGGCCTTTTTCAAAAGGGGCATTGAAAACCAAGACGGAGCCAGCCGGTTCAATCGCCAATTTCAACTGACGCATGAATTCTGGTCGTGAATCCTTTCGGCCATCGGCCAAGAATTTCCGGTGTTCGGGTTTCTCTCCAGCTTTCCGAACGATATGCAGGGAAAACTGAAATGGTATTTGTTCGTATGGTTTCGTTCCGTCAAACATCGGTGTCGCCGTGCTGAACGTCTCGAAATCCAAAAAGTGAAGTGGATAATTCAGATTGCCGATGAACGTCTCAATCTGCGTTCGTTTGACGTGTGGTTTGCCGGTGGCAATCGTGGCCCTTTGAACGGACTGATTGGCCGACAGCGGATAATCTTCGGGGATGTCGGCAATTCGCAGGATTCCCTTTTTCAGTAAATCCCACCGCCGCCCCTTCTGGTCGTTGTATAAATCAAAAACACTGTGAGCCGGAAGGAATGACCAGCAATGCTCGTGGAGCGGACAGGTGTAAGGGCTGTCACACTGTTTGCCGATTTGAATTTCAGGACACTTGGCCGCACGAATGACTTTTCCCATTTGGCCGATTTGCTCCTCAACATCACGAGACAACTCGGCAACTTCCGCCGTCACGTCACGGAGCGTAAAGAATTCCTTCGGGTCAATTTCACCGTGCCGGATAAACTGGTTGTTGATGTGGCACAGAACGCAACGCCGAATCTTGATACCCGCCTCGGTGAAGACCCACGCCTGAAAAGCCAAATCGGGAATGTGAACGTCTTTCAAACTGGTGGTGGATTTGACTTCGATAATTTCCCATTCGTCTTTGCCGACTGGATTCAGAATATCGGCCTTGGCGAATCCGCCGTTGGCAGAAAACGTGGCCTCGAAAATCGGACGCCGTGATGGAAGATGCTTTCGCGTCAGTTCAATCGCCCCTTCAAAATCTTTCGGGTCGGTTTTGATTTCAACACCGTTCGGGAACATCATTTTTGCCAGTGAACCAACCGCATGGCCTTGGTCAAAGACGGCTTGAAGAGCGTCATCAACCGCCGGGAAAAGGTGTTTGGCGTTGTAGTCACTCCAAATCAGCTTTGGACATTGCAGCCCTTGCAGAAATTTCGTCTTGGAAATATTGGGCGTTCGGCTCACGGTGATATTGAAGGGGACAACCATTTGAGGGGCGAGCGAAATCCACTGCAACCAGCGATACTACCAGCGGAGCCGAATCAAAATCCGGCAACCAAATCAGACACCCGAACGCACAGAGCCTTGGCAACTTTTAGAAGATTATCCACCGACGGCGATTCAACCCCGCGTTCAATCCGGCTGACAAACACGGCGGAAAGGTCGGCCTTCTCTGCCAACTTCTCCTGACTGAATCCGGCATCCTTGCGGGCGGCTCTAACAGCCTCACCCAAAAGGCGGCGGTGTTTTTTGGTTGCCGACATGAACAATCTAGGAAACACCAACGGCAAAATATCACCATGTCGTTATCGCCTAGTTTGTGGATTTGGCTTGCGTTCCGAAGCAGGGGATTGAACATGACAGCGTCATCTTTTCTGGCTTGGGGCTTGCCGGAACTACAAGGGACTTGTTGCCTCCAGACGAAATGAAAACATTTATGAAAACAACAAAATCGTTATTCGGAATTCTCACCATCACGGCGGCACTTGCGTTGCAAGTCCACGCTCAACCATTCCTCACAAACGGACTGGTCGCGTATTTTCCTTTGAACGGGAATGCGAACGACGCCAGCGGAAACGGAAATAATGGTATTGCTCAAAACACCCTCTCGACTACAAATCAATTGGGCCAAACAAATTCTGCCATGAAGTTCACCGGAAATAGTTGGGTTTATATTCCATACTCCGCGTCTATGGCCACGACAAATTTTTCAATTTCTTTGATGTTCAACATCCAAGGTGCTTTTCACGACATTACCATTTTGAGATTTGGTGCGGGCGCATCACCGTCAGACTTTTACAAAGGATCACTACTGTCCCGTTTAGCTTTTGATGACAGCGATTGCACCATTGTAAAAACTGGATAAAACCGCTGTCCGGTCATTTTTTGATTTCAATTCGGCG
>JAYVQV010000374.1:0-5724 GCA_043776855.1 Limisphaerales bacterium
ACCAAGAAGAGCACCATCGGGATGTTCCAAATCGGCGGCGGCATCTCCGGCGACTTCCCGATCTGCGTCGTGCCGATGCTGCATCAGGATTTGCTCCGCACCAGCGTCCCGCTCTGGGGCTACTTCTGCCAGATCAGCGATTCGACCACGAGCTACGGCAGTTATTCCGGCGCGGTGCCGAATGAGAAAATCACCTGGGGCAAACTCGGCGTGAAGACACCCAAGTTCATCATCGAGTCTGACGCAACGATTGTTGCGCCGCTGATTTTCGCCCACGTTTTGGGTTGGTAGTCTGGCAAAACCGATGTAATTTTCAAACCATGAGCAAGGTTCAAGAAATTGAAATGGAAGTTGAGAAACTGCCGCCGCACGATTTCGCAGAACTGGCATCGTGGATTGACCAGCGCCGCCCCGCGCAAATTTCCCGCAACCATTCCGCTTTTTTGAACAGTTACGCTCCGGAAGACGAAGGGCTTTACGATGATCTCGCGCCCCGGTGAAATCTGGCTCGCGGAAATTGTTTTCACCAGCGGACTGGCCTCCAAAATCCGTCCCGCATTGGTTCTTTGGCTGGATGGCAATGATGCGGTTGTTGCTGCCGTGACGTCCTCACCGCCGCGTTCACTCACAGATGTTGCCCTGTCCGATTGGAAAGCGGCTGGATTACGAGTGGCTTCGACGGTTCGACTTTCACGGTTGGATTGCCTCGAACAAATTCTTCTCCGGCAAAAACTCGGCAGTTTGTCCTTGAACGATTCGCAAAAAATCAAACAGACTTGGGCAAACCAAATTCGGTTGCAGTTTTAATTTCAAAATGAAACCAAACGACTTTTCTGACGCACGCGTGCTGGTGACCGGCGGCGCGGGCTTCATTGGCAGCGCGCTCGTCTGGGCGCTGAACCGGCGCGGCTGCGACAACATCGTCGTCTGCGACATCCTTGGCACGAACGAAAAATGGCGCAACCTCACGCCGCTGCGTTTCGCCGATTACGTTGAGGCCGCTGATTTGCAATCACGTTTGCAGAGCGGCGCGCTGGGGAAATTTGATCTGGTTCTGCACATGGGCGCGTGTTCGGCCACGACGGAGAAGGACGCGACGTATCTCGCGAAAAATAATTACGAGTTCACCAAAGACCTCGCTCATTGGTCGCTCGCGAACAAGGTGCGCTTCGTCTATGCGTCCTCCGCCGCGACTTACGGCGATGGCGCGCAGGGCATGGAAGACAACGAAGCCGCACTCGACACTTTGCGCCCGTTGAACATGTATGGCTACTCGAAGCATCTTTTTGATTTGCACGCCAAGCGCGCGGGTTTCTTGAACAAGGTTTGCGGCCTGAAATTTTTCAACGTCTTCGGTCCGAATGAAGATCACAAGGGCGATATGCGTTCGCTCGTCCACAAAAGTTTCACGCAGGTGCAGGAAAAGGGCGTCATCAATCTCTTCAAGAGCTACCAGCCGGACTACAAGCACGGCGAGCAGAAGCGCGATTTTCTCTATGTCAAAGATTGCGTGGCGATGACGCTGCACCTCGCTGCGACGCCGCGCGCGAACGGCCTGTTCAACATCGGTTGCGGCCAGGCGCGGACGTGGATTGATTTGTCGAACGCCGTTTTTACCGCGTTGAAAAAGAAGCCCGTCATCAAGTTCATCGAGATGCCGGAAACCATCCGCGACAAGTATCAATACTTCACGCAGGCCAATCTGCTGCGCCTGCGCGGCGCGGGCTACGCGGAGCCGGTGATGTCACTGGAAAATGCCGTTCACGATTACGTCCGCAAATATCTCGTGACCGACAAACGGCTCGACCCGTCGGCGAGTTGATTCAACGGAGCGCGGACGGCCCGTCCGCCAGTTCATTACCAACGCAACTTACAGACGAGCCGTCCGCGCTCCGTAATTTTTTCGTAACGTCACTTGCCCGCTGGCGCGTCTGGTTTCATCATGGGAACCATGAAAAGGAAACTTTACCGCCGCTTTGCCACCTTCGCGCTCGTCGGATTTTTTGTCGTTAGAATTTTCGCAGATGAATTTCCCGCCACCACCGCTGCCGTCGGGCGCGCGGGCGAGGCGCTCATCACGCCCGTCAACCAGCTTGTCTCACCCGCTGGCGCGCAGGTGGAATTACCCGGCATCAGGCCGCAGACGCTGGCATTAAGCCCGGATGGAAAAATTCTCGTCACCGCCGGCATCACGCACGAACTCATCGCCGTTGATCCCGCGACGGCAGCCATCACGCAGCACATCCCGCTGCCCTCCAGCCAGACAGTCGAAGCGCAGCCGATCGTGGCGGAAATTCTCAACCCGGATGAAAAAGCGCAGTTGAGCTACAGCGGCCTGAAGTTTTCAGCGGACGGAACGCGCATTTATTTTTCCGCCATCAACGGCGACGTGAAAGTTTTTGGCGTCGCGCGTGACCGAAAAATTTCCCCGCTCTACTCCATTCCCCTGCCCGCCATCAAGCAGGGCAAGCGCACGAATGACATCCCGGCGGGCATCGCGGTTTCGGCGGACGGTAAAAAAATCTACGTCGCGGCGAATCTTTCCAACCGGCTCATCGAACTGGAGGCGGCGACGGGGAAAGTTTTGCGGCAATGGAATGTCGGCGTCGCACCGCTGGAGGTGGTGCTCGCCGGTCACAAAATTTACGTCAGCAACTGGGGCGGCCGTCAACCCGATGCGAGCAGCGTGACCGGCCCGGCGGGACTTGGCACGCGCGTGCGCGTGGATGCGCGCAGCATCGCCAGCGAAGGCTCGGTGTCGGTGATTGATCTGGCGCAGGGCGTGGTTTCGGCAGTGCCGCACGAAATCGTCATCGGCTCGCACGCGTGCGCACTGGCGTTATCACCGAATGGAAAATTTCTCGCCGCCGCCAGTGCGGGCAGCGACATGGTCAGCATCATTGATACGCGCAGCGATGAAGTCGTAGAGACCGTCAGCGCACGGCAGACGCCCGGCGACCCGTTCGGCGCGCAGCCGGACGCGCTGACCTTTGATGCGACGGGGAAAATTCTCTACTGCGCCAACGCTTCGCAGAATGCCATCGCCGTTTTTCAATTCGCGCCGCGTGAAACCAAGTTGCTCGGATTGATTCCCGTCGGCTGGTTCCCGAGCGGAATTGTTTTCGACGCTCGCGGCAAAAAACTTTTTGTGGCAAACCTGAAAGGCATCGGCAGCAAAACCGAGCAAGCCAAACTCGGTGCGCCGGGCTTTGGTTTCAATACGCACCAGCACCATGGCTCACTTTCGCTGATTCCTGTTCCGTCAAAGGCGGCGCTCGCCGCGCACACGCAAAACGCGCTGGCGAATCTGCGTTATCCGCTGCTCGCGCAGGCCAAGCTGCCGCCGCGTCCCGACCGCGAAGCCGTGCCCGTGCCGGAGCGCACTGGTGAGCCGAGCGTGTTCAAGCACGTCATCTACCTCATCAAGGAGAATCGCACTTACGACCAAGTGCTCGGCGATGTGCGCGAGGGAAACGGTGACGGCTCGCTCTGCAATTTCGGCGAACGCGTGACGCCCAACCAGCACCAGCTCGTGCGCGAGTTCGCGCTGCTGGACAACACTTATTGCTCCGGCATCTTGAGCGCGGACGGCCACAACTGGAGCGACAGCGGCATCGCCACAGATTACGTCGAGCGCGGGTTTGCGGGCTGGGTGCGGAGTTATCCCAGCGGCGGTTTCGCCGAGAATGGCGCGGATGCACTGGCGTATTCTCCGGCGGGATTCATCTGGGACAACGCGCTCGCGCACGGCAAGACCGTCCATGATTTCGGCGAGTTCACCACTTCAAGCAAGCGCTGGAAAAATCCGACGGTGAAAAAGAAAATCACCTTCACCGACACCTACAACGATTTCATCAGCGGTGCGAACGCGATTGAATACGCCTGCGAACCGGATCTGGAACGGTTGCGACCGTTCATCGAAAAAGACTGGGCCAGTTGGGATCTGGACACGCCGGATGTTTTGCGCGCGGCGAAATTCATCAAGCGGCTCGCCGAGTTTGAAAAGGCCGACAACCTGCCCGCGCTGACAATTTTTTGGCTACCGAACGACCACACGAGCGGGACAAAGTTTGGTTCACCCAAACCCGAAGCGATGGTGGCCGACAACGATCTGGCGATGGGGCAAATCGTGGAGGCGGTGAGCCATTCAAAATTCTGGAAGGACACCTGCATTTTCGCCATCGAGGACGACCCGCAGAACGGCTGGGATCACGTCAGCGGCTATCGCACGACGGCTTACGTCGTCAGCGCCTACACGAAACGTCACGCCGTCATCAGCACGCAATACAACCAAACCAGTCTGCTGCGGACGATGGAACTGATGCTCGGTCTGCCGCCGATGAATCAATTCGACGCCACCGCCACACCGATGTTTGATTGCTTCACGAACCAACCGGACTTCACCGCGTTCACCGCATTGACGAACAACGTGCCGCTGGATGAAATGAATCCGCCGGCGAAGAAAATTTCCGACGGACAACTCCGCAAGGATGCGTTCGCCTCCGCGCGCCTGCCGCTGGAACAGCCTGACCAGTGCAACGAGGACGTGCTCAACCGCATTCTCTGGCGCGCGACAATGGGCGTGAAACCGTATCCCGAATGGGTGGTCAAAGTGGTGGATGATGATTGAGCAGACGCGAAGTTGGAACGGAACGCGGGCTTTAGCTCGCTTCACTATTCATTGTGCAGAAGAAGCAGAAAGCCAGTCCCGCTTGCATTTTGCGAAGTGAAGCGGCGTAAACGCCGCGCGCCAGTTCACGCAATCTTCCGCAGCTTGGTCACGCGACCGACTTCCACCCATTCGACGACGAAGATATTTCCCTCGTGGTCGAAATACGCGCTGTGCGGCGCGACGAACTGGCCGGGCGTGAAATGGTCGCGCGTCTTGTCGCGGATGCCCGCGTAGCCCGGCCCCGCGCCGAGGTGCGTGACGAGCTTGAAGTTTTCATCGAACAGCGTGACGCGCGCTTTCAAATCAGGAATCACCATCAGCTTGCCGTAGGTGTGGAAATGACACGGTTCCAAAAGTTCCTCGGTAACGAATCCGAGGTGCTGGCCATCGAGTGAAAAATTTTGCAGGCGATGGTTGCCGCGATCCGCAACGACGAGCACCGGCTCCTTTCCGCGCAGGTCCACCATGAGGCCGTGCGGGCAATTGGTCTTGCCAGCGGCACTGCCCCGGCCACCAAAACTGCGGATGTATTTCGCATCGCGGTCGTATTGGTGAATCCAGCTTTTGCCATAACCATCCGCCACAAAAAAATCTCCGTTCGGCGCGATGGCGACATTGGTGGGATTGAATTCATCCGGCATGGTGTAGCCGTTGCATTGTTCCGGCGCCCACTTGCGCCACAGTTCTTTTCCATCAAGCGTGGTCTTGGCAAAGAGATGCCGCTTGGGGTCGCACAGGTAGAAAAACTCTTCGCCGCCCTCCTTGCTCAAGTGCAGGCCGTGCGCGCCGCCCTTGTATTGCTTGCCCCAGGAACGGATAAATTTTCCAGCGGCATCGAAGACGACCACCGCATCATCAATCGTCGCGCCCGCGCCGACGGTGTGCTTGATGTGGATATGACCTTGGGCATCCACCGCGACGCCGTGGGTGTTGCCGAAAACGTGGCCGCTCGGCAGTTGGCCCCAATCGTGGATGACTTCGTATTGGTGTTCACCGCTGCCGACGACGGGCAGGCGGTTGCCCGTCTTGTCCTGCGCGATGACATACGGCGC
>JAYVQV010000375.1:0-5685 GCA_043776855.1 Limisphaerales bacterium
GATGCGGGCAAGGAATTTAATGCGTCTTGGATTTCGCCGCCGGTCACGCCGGGCTGCAGCATGACGACAACCGGCTCGACGGAGGATTTGAGCGGTGCGGCCACACCCGGCATGGTAAAAGTGAGAAAACAGAGAGACGCGGCGGTGAGAGTGACCGCCTTTTTTATTCCGACCTGTTTGAAGTTCGTTTTCATAACGACCAGACTTCTCAGACTTCGGTGACCAATCAGGACTTCTGCAACTAATGTCGTCCATTCAAAAAATTATTCCATACAAATTTTCAGTTTTTTGAAAAAGTTTTCGCGCGTGGAAATTTCCGTTCGGCATTTTCAAAAAAAAGTTTATGCTCCGCGCGTCAACTTATGCCGATAAAAATTTCTTCCGCCGCCACGCCCGCCGAACTCGGCTACCGTTTTCCTGCCGAGTGGGAAAAGCACGAGGCCACCTGGCTCGGCTGGCCGCACAACGCGAACGACTGGCCGGGGAAGTTCGAGGTCATCGCGTGGGTCTATGGCGAGATGGTCCGCAAAATTTCTGCGGGCGAGCGCGTCAATCTCATCGTGCGCCACGCGGCGGACGCGGCGCAGGCGCGGCGGATTTTCAAGCACGTCGGCGTGGATTTGCGGAAGGTTCGTTTTGTGACGCATCCGACGAATCGCGGTTGGACGCGTGACACGGGGCCGATTTTCGTGAAGCGCAAAAACGAGACGGCCATTGTCCATTTCCATTTCAATGGCTGGGCGAAATACAGCAACTGGCGCAAGGACACGCGCGTGCCGCAGACGGCGGCGAAGCTGCTCGGTAAAAAACTTTTCCACGCGGAGCAAAACGGTAAGCCATTCGTTATCGAAGGCGGCGGCATGGAGTTGAACGGGCAGGGGACGCTCATCACCACCGAGCAGTGCTATCTCGATCCGAAAGTTCAAGTCCGCAATCCCGGCCTTGGCAAAAAGCAGATCGAAGGCGCGCTGAAAAATTATCTCGGCGTGTCCAACATCTTCTGGCTGCGCGAAGGTCCGGTGGGCGATGACACGCACGGACACATTGACGACATCTGCCGCTTCGTGAATCGCCAGACGCTCGTGCTCGTCCGCGAACGAAACGGGAAGGACATCAATCATCGTCCGCTGGAAAAAAACTGGGACCGCATCAAAGATTTGCGCCTCGAAGACGGCAGCAAGCCGGAGGTCGTGGAACTGCCGATGCCGTCGCCATTGTATTTTGACGGCGTGCGTTTGCCCGCGAGCTACGCGAATTTCTACATCTGCAATGCGGGCGTGATTGTGCCGACGTTCAACGACCCGAACGACCGCCAGGCGCTGGGAATTTTGGGCGAACTTTTCCGCGACCGTCCGGTGATGGGAATTCACGCCGTGGACTTGGTCTGGGGCTTTGGCTCGCTACATTGCTTAACGCAACAGCAGCCGGCGTAAGCTTATTCCCACTCCCCCGTCTGCAAATACGGCTTGAGCTTTTCCTTCAACGTCTCGCGTCCGCGATGGATGATGGACTTCGTCGCCGAAAGCGAGCAGCCGAGAATGTCCGCGATCTCCTCGTAGCTCACCTCGTCCTGACGGCAGAGCAGAATCGCCGTGCGCTGGTTCTCCGGCAGTTCCGCCAGAGCCTCCTCAATTTTTTTTGCCAGCTCGCCGTGCAGCACGTTGTCCGTGGGCAGGAACATTTTTTTGTCCTCGTATTGCCGCGATGGCTGGTCGTCATGTTCCGCGTGGGATTCTTCAAGCGACTCGGCGGGGTGCCGCGAACGGCGGCGGATTTCATTCAGGCAAAGATTCCGCGCGATGGTGAAAAGCCACGTTGAAAATTTGGCCGTGCGTTCGTAGCGGTCGCGCGATTTCCAGACCTGCACGAAAGTATTTTGCGCCACGTCCTCCGCCTCCGTCTCGTCGCGCAGCGTGCTGAAGATGAAGTTCATCGCGGGCTGCCGCCATTTCTCCACGAGCGCCGTGAACGCCGCGCGGTCGCCGCGCTTCACGCGCAGCATCAGGGCGGCATCAGGGTCGGGGTGTTCCGGCATCGCGCGCAAGTTTAACGAACCCCACGCGCGCGACAAGGTTGCGGTTTGCAATCATCCTCATCGTCATAAATCAGTTTGAAGGATGACGATGAGCATGAGGATGAGCATGAGGATGAGGATGATTTTGCGTTGCCGCCGGTTTGCCGGCGCACAGTTCCGCCGGGATATTGCGGGGAAAGCATTTTGAAACCGCGAATGGACGCGAATCCACGCGAATGGAACTGCGCGGGGAGCGCGCCCGCCCCGGGCGCAGTGAACCGCGCCCTCGCGGTTCACCGGGCGGACGGAAACGATGGAAAGTTCGTGTGATCTCCGCGCGTGCGAGTCCGGCGCGAGGGCGCGCCGGACAGCAGCCGGGGCGGCTGCGCTCCCCAATTCAAAATCTTTCCCGCCCGGAAAACTTGAAACTTCAAACTGAAAACTTGAAACTGCGCGCGTGCAGGATTTGCTGAACAAAATCGAAGCCGCCGCCGCCGCCCGCCTGTCGTTTTCACCCAACGCCACGCCGGCGGAAAAGCTCGCGCGCTATAAAAATTTCCTCAAGGTCGAGACCCACCGGCTCAAGCTGCTGCATCGCGCCGGGGCGGATGGCATCCTGGTCTGCAAAGGCCGCGCCGCCATCCTCGACGCGCTGCTGAAACATTTTTGGGAAACCACGCTGGAAAAAATTTCCGGCTCCTCGAAAAAAGCATTGCCGCCCATCGCGCTCGTCGCCATCGGCGGCTTTGGCCGCGCGGAATTGAATCCGCACAGCGACATTGATTTCATGTTCCTGCACGAGGGACTGGTTTCCGGCGGCAAGCCGCAGACGCCGCTCGCGGAATTGTTCGATGGCATTTTGTATCCGCTCTGGGATTTGGGTTTCAAGGTCGGCTATTCCGTGCGCGATATTTCTGATTGCGTGAAGGTGGCGAACACCGACATGCAATCCAAGACCTCGCTCATCGAATCGCGCCTCGTCATCGGCGACGCGGCACTGTTCAAAAAATACCAGACCGCCGTCGTCGCCAAATGCGTCGTGGCGTTCGAGGAAAAATACATCGCCATGCGCCTCGAAGATCAGGCCACGCGCCGCAGCAAGCACGGCAACTCCGCCTGCATGCAGGAGCCGAACATCAAGAACGGCTGCGGCGGCCTGCGCGATTTTCAAAACCTGCTGTGGATGTCCTTCTTCAAATACCGCACCCGCTCGTTGCGCGATTTGCAGGAGCGGGAATTTCTCACGCCCGCCGAGCGCAAGCAGTTGGAGGCCGCGTATGAATTTCTCCTGCGCGTCCGCACGGAGATGCACTACCACACGAACCGCCCGCAGGATGTGCTCGGCAAAAACATCCAGCCCGGCATCGCCCACAATCTCGGCTACGGCGACCGTTCGCCCAGCAAGCGGATCGAGAAATTCATGCGCGACCTCTACACGCACATGAGGAATGTGCTCATCACCACGCGCACCCTGGAACAACGCATGGCGCTGCTGCCGCCGTCGCAATCCGGGCGGATCGAGAAACTTCGGGCGCTGCTGCCCGGCGGCAAGCCGCGCGAACTGCCCGAACCCGTGGACGGTTTTATTTTCGTGGACAACGAAATCCGCGCGGCGAACAACCGCATCTTCCGCGATTCGCCCCGCCGCCTCATGCGCGTTTTTCTCCACGCCCAGCAACGGCATTTGCAATTGCATCCCGACCTTGCGCAACTCATCCGCAGCCAGGCTGACTTGGTGAACAGCGAGTTTGTCCGCGACGAACACGTGCGCGAAACCTTCCTGACCATTCTCGAAAAGCGCGGCGAAGTCGGCCCCGCGTTGCGCGCGATGCACGAGGTCAACCTGCTCGGAAAATATATTCCCGAATTTGGCAAGCTCACCTGCCTCGTGCAGCACGAATTTTATCATCAATACGCCGCCGACGAACACACGCTCGTCTGCCTCGAACAGCTCGATAAAATCTGGGAGGCGAAAGAGCCGCCGTTCAAATACTACGAGCCGGTGTTTCAAGGCCTCGAACGCCCCGGCCTGCTCTACCTCGCACTGTTGCTGCACGATGTTGGCAAGGGCGCGAAGCACGACCAGGGCAAACACGCCGATGTCGGCGCGACACTCGCCTTGCGAGCGGCGCGGCGGCTCCAGCTTGACGAAGGCTCCACCGACGTCCTGAAATTTCTCGTCGAAAATCATTTGCTCATGGCCGTGCTTTCGCAGCGGCGCGACTTGGATGACCCGGAAGTCATCCGCGAATTTTCGCACCAAGTCGGCACGTTGGAAAAATTAAGCCTGCTCCTGCTCCTCACCTTCGCCGATTCGCAAGGCACCAGCGACAAGCTCTGGAATGGCTACAAAGATTCACTGCTCTGGCAACTCTTCAACCGCTCCGCCACGCTGCTGGCCGGCGGCACCGAATTTCGCAAGGCGAGCGAGCAGGCGCGCGAAGAGTTGCGCGATCTGGTGCGCGAATTTTCCCCCAGCCGCATTTCCGACGAGGAGATTGGCGCGCATTTCGACACGCTGCCGCAACGGTATTTTGAGATCCACACGGCCAAGCAGATTCAAGACGACCTCGAACTCGCCCACCGTTTCATGCACCGCCTCGTCGCGGAGGGCAACCGCGCGCTCGTGCCGGCCACCGCGTGGATTGACGAACGCGACCGCGGCTACAGCCTCGTGAAAGTCTGCACCTGGGATCGCGCCGGATTGTTCGGCAAAATCGCCGGCTCCTTGAGCGCCGCCGGGCTGAACATTCTCGGCGCGCAAATTTTCACGCGCGCCGACGGCATCGCGCTCGACACCTTTTTTGTGAACGACGCCCGCACCGGCGCGCTGGCGGAAAGGGAGCAGCGCGAGAAGTTTGCCGAACTCCTCGACCAGGTGCTCACCGGCGAAGCCATCAACCTGCACCAGCTCATCGCCCGGCGGACGTTCAAACAGCCGCACTACACGGCGTATTTTGGCGAGCGCATCGAAACGCAAATTCGTTTCGACAACCATGCCTCCGCCGACCGCACGCTCATTGAAATTGAGACGGAAGATCGCCTCGGCCTGCTGCACGCGATTTCGCAGACCTTCGCGGAGTTGCGGCTGGATATTGCCGCCGCGCGCATCGTGACCGAGCGCGGCGCGGCACTGGACAGTTTTTACATCCGCGAAATCAAAGCCGGACAAATTGATCTGGCCGCGCGCGGGCCGGAGATTGAGGTTGCCCTGCGGGCCGCCATCGGCCAGTTGGAAGCGTTCGTATAATTTTATGGCGCGAAATGCGGGGTGAATCTTGCCACGGTTCTTGAAGCCCGAATGAAACTGGCTTTCCTCCTCGTCCTCGTTCTCGTCCTCGTCCTCGTCCTCGATTTGAGCCGGCGAGGACGAGGACGAGAATTGATCAAGAACAGGGTCAAGCTGCACTCCGAAAATAGAAAAGCGAAAAGCGAAGGTTGCCACCCGCGCCGGAGTCTGTTAAAAAAAGATGTCCTCAAAAGTTCGCCATCATGGCGGGCTGGCCGCGCTGAAGTGCGCCGCACGGAGGCGGGTGTGGTTCAATGGTAGAATGTGGCCTTCCCAAGGCTGAGACGAGGGTTCGATTCCCTTCACCCGCTCCAATCTGTGAATCGCTAGCAAAATCAATGTCTTTGTGATTTTTAGGTTGTTCTTTTCGCCAACTTACTGC
>JAYVQV010000376.1:0-5640 GCA_043776855.1 Limisphaerales bacterium
TCCGCGAAGCTGAAGGTGTGATAACTGTCCAGCCAGCCATGATTGGCGTGGCCCCGTTCATTTGATTTACGAATCGTTTTCATGGCCACACTATGCGCGTCGCTGGTGAATTGGGGAAATACCATGTTTCTTGCCTGACCATGCTTTTAAGGCATAAGAGAAAATGCGCTGAAGGTGCTGCGGCAATCAGCCCAGCCGGATGAAGTGAACCGCCGATGAACGCGGATTGACGCTGATAATTTTCCAACGCACAATCCCGCTGTCCGAAATATAAAAACGACCAAATATTATTAATTAACAACTTTGCGTAGCTACGGCTACGGGCTGCCCCGAAAACGACGAATTTTCCAAGCCCGTTACAGAAACTACCGAGCACGCGCCAATTGGCGCGGCTTGGCGTGTCTTCTGTAACAAGGCGCTTCGTCGTGCCTCGGGGCAGGGCGCGTTGAGTCGCGTCATTTCTTTTTTAGATTTCCTGTGGTTTGAGTTGCGCCCCGCGCAATGGCCGAACCCATCATCAATCAGCGAACATCCAAATCTCTTTTGGAACAACTCCCCGAAATTGTCCGCGCCGGAAAGAAAACGGCGGAACGGATCATGGAGGGACTCGAAAGCCGCAGCCGCATCGGATTGCAGACGCGGGAACTGGTGACGCCCGCGAAAGATACCCTTGAGCAAAATCTGGCGTTGCGTCCGTCAGTCTCGGCCAAGTCCACGCTGCGCGGCAATTTTCCTTTGATCAATGAGGCGGGCGGGCAGACGGAACTCACAGCGGGCGCGTCGCGCCAATGGTTCAACCGACTCATTTACGGCGACAATTTGCTGGCGATGGCCGCGCTGCTGGCGGGCGATGACCATGCGCCGAGCCTGCGCGGGAAGATTGACCTGATTTACATTGACCCGCCGTTTGATTCCAAAGCCGACTACCGCACGAAGATCACGCTGCCCGGCGGCGACGTGGAGCAGAAGCCGACGGTGATTGAGCAATTCGCCTATTCCGATACTTGGGCGGACGGCACGGCGAGTTATCTGGCGATGATTGTCCCGCGCTTGTGCCTCATGCGCGAACTCCTTTCCGACCAAGGCTCAATTTATGTTCACGTTGGGCCAAACGTAGCAAGCTGGATTGAAGTTGCATTGAATGAAGTTTTTGGCGGAACGGCTAACGCTCCTATTTGTTGGAAGCGAGTAACGGCTCACAGTGATAGCCACAGGTGGGGAATTGTTCACGACATGATTCTTTGGCGAAGTAAAACAGAAGAATTTATTTGGAGTCCTCAATACGAACCTTACGACCAGAGCTACATTGAAAGTCACTATTCAAGCAAAACCGCCGATGGCCGTCGTTACACCCTCGGAGACCTTTCAAGCCCAAATCCAAGGCCGAATCTCACTTACGTTTGGCGTGGTTGCGAGCCGCCCAAAAATGGCTGGCGTTATGAATTAGCCACGATGGAAAAACTATTTGCCGAAGGGAAAATTGAGTTGCCGAAAAAGGCAGGAACGAGACCGCGTTATCGTCGTTTTTTGGATGAGAGCGAAGGCAGTCCTCTTGGCAGTGTTTGGTCAGATATTTACCCGGTCAATTCACAAGCCAAAGAGCGACTTGGTTATGATACACAGAAACCCGAAGCACTTATTGAGCGAGTTATCAAAGCCTCGACTATTGAAGGCTCGTTAATCGCGGATTTTTTCGGCGGCTCTGGCACAACCGCCGCTGTCGCGGAAAAATTGAATCGCCGCTGGATCACTTCCGATCTCGGCAAACCGGCCTGCATGATTATGCGCAAGCGGCTGATTGACCAAAACGCGCGCCCGTTTTTGTATCAAGCCATCGGCGATTATCAGGTGGAAGCGGCGCGTTCCACGCTCGGCAAAAAATTTCGCGTCGGCGATCTGGCGCAAATCGTCATTGGTCTTTACGGCGCATTGCCGCTGGACGCGGACGACAATCCGAACCGCAATCTCGGCTATCTTCCCGGTAGCAGCCGAGGTAACGAGGCTCAAACTAAAACCCCGGAGAAGGATCAGAGCCTCCTCACGTCGGCTGCTACGAATAAAAGGACTCTCGTCTTCGTGGATTCGCCGCAAAAGCTCACGGGCTTGGCGACGTTGCGCAAGGCGCAGGAACTTCGCGCGTCGCATCTGGGCGGCTGGGATAAAGTCATCGTGCTGGGCTGGAATTTCACGCCGGACATCGGCCACGTCATCACGGAGTTGAACGATGAAAAATTGGAAGTGCTGGTGATTCCGCCGGACTTGCTCGACCGGTTGAAAAAGAAGGGCGACAAGCTCAAGGCGGATGAAGTGCGCTTTTCGTCGCTGCAATATGTGACGCTGAAACCGATTGAACGCAAGACGCTGGCGAGCGGCGAGGTGTTGACGGTGGAACTGGCAAATTACGTTTTGCTGTCGCCGGACGCGCTGAATTTGGAGGCGAAGGACAAGGAGCGGTTGCAAGTCATCGTGAACCGCGAACCGCTGGCGTTGATCGAGTATTGGAGCGTTGACCCGGATTACGACGGCGAAGTGTTCCGCAGCGTGTGGCAGGACTATCGCGGCAACAGGGACAACGACGACGATCCGTTGCGCGTGGTGACGAAGGCGACGCTTTCCGGCCTGCCGGTAAAGTCGGGCAAACGCCGCGTGTGCGTGCGCGTGGTGGACGTGTTCGGGTTTGAGGCGGAGGCAATTAAAGACGTTTAACGCCATGCAACTTCCCCTCGTCAAATCACTCGCGCCGCTTATTCAAAAAGATTGCGCGGGCTTGGAATCCGGCAACGCACCGATTCTGGAAAAGGTCACGCCGGTCACAGCGGATTTGCTGCGCTGGTGGTTTCAATCGGATTGCTGCGACGCACGGGCAGTGAATTTTCACGACGGCCAGCGGCAAGCCATACTTAACACGATTTACGCGCATGAAATTTTGCAGGCGCAAACGCTGGTGGAATTGTATGAAAAACTGGCGGCGGAAGATTTGCTGACAGCGCGACGCTTGGCGGAAGTCACGCGGAGCAATCATCCGAAGTATTGTTTGAAGATGGCAACCGGCACGGGCAAGACGTGGGTGTTGCAGGCGTTGCTTTACTGGCAGTTGCTCAACGCGGCGCGTTCGCCGGAAGATAAGCGGTTCACGAAAAATTTTCTTATCGTCGCGCCGGGGCTGATTGTTTATCAGCGGTTGCTCGACGCCTTTCTCGGCAAGGAGCGGCAAGGCCAGCGGGATTTTGGATCGTCGGATTTGGCGCGGTTCAAAGATTTATTCGTGCCGGATAGTTACCGCGATGAAGTTTTTCGCTTTGTGCAAGGCAATGTTTGCACGAAGGAAGATTTGGGAACGAAGGTGACGGCGGGCGGGCTGATCGGCATTTGCAACTGGCATTTGCTGGTAGATGCCGACGAGCCGGAAGAAATCGAGGATGCCACGGAATCGCCGGGCATCGTTGCCGATCCGAAAGACGTGGCGGCATCGTTGCTGCCGTTGTCGCCGGGAACGAGCGCGGGCAATTCGCTGGAAGTCTTGAACCGGCGGTTTGAACGCGGCGGCACGCTGGCTTATTTGAGCGAGTTGCCGAGCCTCATGGTTTTCAATGACGAGGCGCATCACATTCACGAAGTCCGCACGGAAGGCGAGATCACGGAAGTGGAATGGCAGCGCAGTTTGCGGAAGATTGCCGAGACGAAGGCCAGCCAGTTCGTGCAGGTGGATTTTTCAGCGACGCCGTATAACCAAGTTGGCAGCGGGCAAAAAATGAAGGCGGTATATTTTCCGCATATCATCGCGGACTTTCCGCTCCTGGCCGCGATGAAGGCCGGGCTGGTGAAATCGCTGGTGCTGGATAAGCGGCGCGAGTTGGGCGCGTTGTCGAATGCGGAACTGGAATTCAGAGCCGAGCGGGACGCCGACGGCAAAGTGGTTTCGCTATCGGAAGGCCAGCGCATGATGATTCGCGCGGGACTGGCGAAATTGCGAAAGCTGGAAAAGGAGTTTGCGGCGATTGACCCGGCCAAGCATCCGAAGATGCTGGTGGTTTGCGAGGACACGGACGTAACGCCGTTCGTCGAAGAATTTGTGAAGTCGGAAGGGATGGACGCGGACGAAATCATGGTGGTGGATTCAAACCGCAAGGGCGAGCTGCCAAAGGAGAAATGGAATGAACTGCGCGAGCAGCTTTTCGGCATGGACGAGCATCCGAAGCCGCGCGTGGTTGTCAGCGTCTTGATGCTCCGCGAAGGTTTTGACGTGAACAACATTTGCGTGATCGTGCCACTCCGCACGACGGGCGCGAAAATCCTGCTGGAGCAAACCGTCGGGCGCGGCCTACGGCTCATGTGGCGCGGGAACGAATTTGACGACCTGAAAAAAGACAACCGCGATTTCATCAAAGCCGGGCAAGAGCCGAAAAGTTTGATTGACGTTTTGAGCATCGTGGAGCATCCGGCGTTCACGGATTTTGAGGAGCAGTTGCGGAAGGAAGGCTACGAGTTTGCAGAAGCGTCACCAACTGACACCGGCAAGAAAAGCACGGGTGATTTGATTTCCGTCGGCTTGCGGGAGGGTTTTGAAGCGTTTGATTTTTCTGTGCCATTCATCATGCGCGAGCGGGAAGAAGAAATCGCCGGGCTGGAATTGGACGTGATGACGTTACCGCCATTCACAGGCATGGCCTACGAGCAATTAAAAGCCACGCTTGGCAAAGGCGACGTGTTCCGTTCGCAGGATGTCCAGACGGGAACGCAGTTCGGCGATTATCGCGTGGACGGCGGGATTATGACAGCGACGGGCTACAATGATTTTCTAGGCCGGTTGGTGAACCGGATTTCAGACGCTTTAAGCGCACCGGTAACAGGCAGTTCAAAAGTTTTTGCCAACATTTCGCGCTTTCCGTTTTTGCAAGTGAACAAGCCGCAGTTGTCGGCATGGGTGGATGAATTTACCCGCAGGCAGTTATTCGCACGCGAGCTTGATCCGTTCGCGGATGAAAACTGGCGGTTGCTCTGTCTCGATCCGGTGGCTAATCACATCATTCAGACTTTCGGGCGCAAACTGCCAGAGCTTGCCGCGACGGAAACGACCGCGCTGCCGGAAATCAAACAACGGCTGCTTTCGGAAGTGGCGATGATCCGCGTGCGCGAGTCCAGTTCCATCATAACGCCGAAGTGCATTTACGAGCGGTTGCCGTATCCATCGCGCAACGGTGGATTTGAACAGGCATTTATTGAAAAGGCCAACGCGGATGCGACGGTGGAGGCATTTTGCAAGGTGAACGAGCAAAAGCATCTTTTCATGCGGTTGCGTTATGTCCGGGAAAATGGATTGCCGGGCTTTTACCATCCTGATTTTCTCGTCCGCACGGCGACAGGCATCTGGCTCACGGAAACAAAGGCGCAAGACCAGTTGATTCAAGCCGACGTGATACGAAAAAAAATCGCGGCGGTGGCATGGTGTGAACGGGTGAATGAATTGCCGCCAGAGGAGCGCGGCGGGCGGGCATGGAATTATTGTTTGCTGGGTGAAAGTTTGTTTTACGAGTTCCGGGACAAGGGCGCGACGATGGAAGAAATTTTGCAGTTCGCACGGGTGCGGACAAAGGCGTCCGGGAAGCAGGATTTATTCGTTTAGCACACTTGGTTCGTAAA
>JAYVQV010000377.1:0-21773 GCA_043776855.1 Limisphaerales bacterium
TCCACCAAGGCCGTCCTCGGCAGCGGGAAGACGCGGTTGATTGACACGCGCCCGGCGGAGCGGAACGGCGACAACCTGCCGAATCCGGTCCCGCGTTACGAACCGCGCAATGTCACCTGGACGCATTACTACGGCGTGGAAGATTCCTATTCGCGGATAGATTATCTGCTCATCAGCCCGGCAATGAAAAAATTCTGGCTCGCCAACGAGACTTACATTCCCACGATTGCCAACTGGGGCATTGGCTCGGACCACCGCCCCATCACCGCCGCGTTCACCATTGGAAAATAATTCCGGTTACGGCAATACCACGCGATAGAACCGTTTGTTCGCCCCGGGCGAGTTGGTGTCCACGATGAAATAAGGGCTGAACGGCAGCGTCACATAACCCAGCACATTCCAGTTCGTCGCGTTCAGTTCTTCGACGTAATCAACGCGGTATTGGTCGCCGACGTGTCCGTTCAACGTCACCACTGGATAAAAATTCATGCCCCACACCGTGAGGATGGCGTAGTTGCTGGTGACGGAGCCGGCGGAGTTCGACACGGTCACGGTGTAATGCCCCGCGTCCGCCGCCGACACGTTCGTCACGTTCAACGTCGCGCCCGTTGCGCCCGCGATGTTGGTTCCGTTCAACTGCCATTGATACGTCAACGGGCCGGTGCCGGTGGCGCTGACCGTCAGCGTGGCGGTTCCGCCCGGCAAAATGGTCTGGTCAGATGGCGCGACAGAAATCGCGGGCGGCACGGCAACGATGATCGTGTAGGCCCGGCTGCCGAAACAGCCATTCGCATCGGTGGCCTGAACGGTGAAATTAAAAGTGCCGCCGACAGTCGGCGTGCCGGACAGGACGCCGTTGGTGGAAAGAATCAGGCCGGTGGGCGGCGAACCGGTCGGGATCGTGAAGGTGTAGGGCAGCACGCTGCCGCCGCTGGCCGTGTTGGTCCGGTTGTAAGGGGTGTTCAGGATCGCGTTCGGAAAAGTTGCCGGGCCGACGGTGATGACCGGGCAATTGATGACGAGCGTGTTCGTTGCGCCGCCGAAATAATTTGCCTCGCTGATCAGGCCGATGACGGTGTAGCTGCCGACATTGACCGGCGCATTGGTCGAGCCGTCGTAGGTGACAATCACTGTCAGATTCGTCGGCGCGGTGGTGGCGGAAACATTTCTGGGCGTGCCATTGTAGGTTTGTGACAAACCGCCGAACGTCACCGTCGCGGGAGCCTTGCCGACCACCAGCGTGTTGGTCGCCGCGCCGAGATAATTTACCGCGCTGATGGTGCCGACGACGGTGTAACTGCCCGCGTTCGTCGGCGCGCTGGGAGAACCGTTGTAGGTGAAGTTCACCGTCAGGTTGGTCGGCGAAGTGGTGGCCGTCGCGCTTCTGGCCGTGCCGTCATAAGTCTGTAACAAATTTCCCAGCGTCACCGTGGCCGTGGCTTTGCCGACGACGAGCGTGTTCGTCGCGCCGCCAAAATAATTTACGTCGCTGATGGTTCCGATGACGGTGTAGCTGGCCGCGTTCGTCGGTGCGCTGGGGGAACCGTTGTAGGTGAAGTTCACGGTGAGGCCATTCGGGGTCGTGGTCGCCGTCGCCGTCCGCGCGCTGCCATTGTAAGTCTGGCTCAAGCTGCCCAAGGTCACGGTCGCCGCCGCCTGATTGACGACCAGCGTGTTGGTTGCACCGCCGAAGTAATTCACGTCACTGATGATTCCCGCGACCGTGTAGCTGCCCGCATTCGTCGGTGCGTTCGGTGAACCGTTGTAGGTGAAGTTCACCGTCAAGCCGTTCGGTGTGGTGGTCGCCGTCGCGCTTCGCGCCGTGCCGTCATACGTTTGCGACAGGCTGCCCAAAGTCACGGTCGCCGGGGCTTTGCTGATGACGAGCGTGTTGGTTGCACCACCAAAATAATTTGCGTCGCTGATGAGGCCGATGACGGTGTAGCTGCCGGCATTTGTCGGGGCGCTCACTGAACCGTTGTAGGTAAAGTTCACCGTCAAGCCGTTGGGCGTCGTGGTGGCCGTCGCGCTTCGGGCCGTGCCATTGTAAGTCTGCGCCAGCGAACCCAAAGTCACCGTCGCCAGCGCCTGGCCGATGACCAGCGTGTTCGTCGCACCGCCCAGATAATTTGCATCGCTGACCGTGCCGATGACGGTGTAGCTGCCCGCGTTGGTTGCGCCCGCCAGACCGTTGTAGGCCAGGTTGACCGTCAGGTTCGTCGGCGCCGTCGTGACGGAAACATTCTTGCCCGTGCCGTCGTAAGTCTGCGAAAGATTTCCGAGCGTCACGGTGGCCGTGGCCTTGCCGATGACGAGCGTGTTGGTCGCGCCGCCAAAATAATTCACGTCGCTGATCAAGCCGACCGCCGTGTAGCTGCCGGCGTTCGTCGGCGCGGACGACGAGCCGTTGTAAGTGAAGTTCACCAGCAGGTTCGTCGGTGAGGTGGTGGCGGAAATATTTTTCGCCGTGCCGTCGTAAGTTTGCGAGAGACTGCCGAGCGTCACCGTGGCTGCGGCTTTGGCGACCACGAGCGTGTTCGTCGCGCTGCCTTGATAATTCGCATCATTGACCGTGCCGATGACGGTGTAGCTGCCTGCGTTGGTCGGTGCGCTGGCGGAACCGTTGTAGATGAAATTCACCGTGAGATTTGTCGGCGCGGTGGTGGCCGTGGCGATCCGGGCCGTGCCGTCATAGGTCGGCGACAAACTGCCGAGCGTCACCGTCGCCGTGGCCTTGCCGATGCCGAGCGTGTTCGTCGCGCCGCCAAAATAATTCACGTCGCTGATGAGGCCGACGACGGTGTAGCTGCCCGCGTTCGTCGGCGCGCTCACTGAACCGTTGTAGGTAAAGTTCACCGTCAGATTCGTCGGCGAAGTTATCGCCGTCGCGCTCCTTGCCGTCCCATTGTAAGTTTGCGCGAGCGAACCCAGCGTCACAGTCGCCGCCGCCTGGCTGACGACCAGCGAGCTGCTCGAGTCACCCGCATAATTCACTTCGGTGACCGTGCAGACAACCGCGTAGCTGCCCGCGTTCGTCGGCGCAATCGGCGAGCCGTTGTAGGTGAAGTTCACCGTCAGATTTGTTGGTGACGTGGTTGCCGTCGCGAGCCGTGCCGTGCCGTCGTAGGTCTGCGCCAGACTGCCCAGTGTCACGGTCGCCGTGGCTTTGCTGATGACGAGCGTGTTGGTCGCACCGCCGAAATAATTCGCGTTGTTGATCGTGCCGACGACGGTGTAGCTGCCGGCGTTCGTCGGCGCGGACGACGAGCCGTTGTAAGTGAAGTTCACCGTCAGATTTGTCGGCGCCGTGGTGACGGAAACACTCTTGGCTGTGCCATCATAAGTTTGCGCGAGATTGCTCAACGTCACCGTCGCCAGCGCCTGACCGATGACCAACGTGTTGGTCGCGCCGCCAAAATAATTCGCCTCATTGATGAGGCCAATGACCGTGTAGCTCCCCGCGTTCGTCGGCGCGCTTGAGGAACCATTGTAAGTCACGTTCACGGTCAGGTTCGTCGGCGCGGTGGTGACGGAAACGCTCTTGCCCGTGCCGTCGTAAGTTGGCGCAAGATTGCCCAGCGTCACCGTGGCGGGGGCTTTGCTGACGACGAGCGTGTTGGTCGCACCGCCGAAATAATTCAAATCGCTGACGAGACCGATGACGGTGTAGCTGCCGGTGTTCGTCGGCGGCGTGGACGAACCGTTGTAAGTGAAGATGACAGTCAGGTTCGTCGGCGAAGTTGTCGCCGTCGCAACCCTGGCCGTGCCGTTATAGGTTTGCGCGAGACTGCCGAGCGTCACGGTTGCCTGCGCCTGACTGACAACGAGCGCATTCGTTGCGCCGCCGAAATAATTCACGTCGTTGAGCGTGCCGATGACTGTGTAGCTGCCGACGTTGGTCGGCGCGAAGGGCAGTCCATTGTAGGTGAAGCTGACCGCAAGATTTGTCGGCGAGGTGGTGGCGGTCGCGGTGCGCGCGGTTCCGTTGTAGGTCTGGCTCAAGCTGCCGAGCGTCACGCTGCCGGGAATTTTGGCGACAACCAAAGTGTCAGTCGCGCTGCCTTGATAGTTGGTGTGGTTGATGGTGCCGACGATGGTGTAGTTGCCGGCATTCGTCGGCGCAGTGGCCGAGCCGTTGTAAGTGATGTTGACCGGCAGGTTTGTCGGCAAGGTTCCGGCGGTCACAATACGCGCGGTGCCGTTGTAGGTTTGCGAAAGATTGCTCAAGGTCACGGAGGCGGTGGCCTTGGCGATGACGAGCGTGTTGGTGCCACTGCCTTGATAATTCGGTTCGCCGCCGCTGACGATGCCGACGACAACGTAGCTGCCCGCGTTGACCGGGAACGCCGGTGAACCGTCGTAGGTCACATTCACCAAAAGATTGGTCGGAGTCGTGGTGACCGTCACGCTCTTGAAAGTGCCGTCGTAAGTCTGCGCCAGATTGCCGAGCGTCACAACCGCCGTGGCTTTGTTGATCACGAGCGTGTCAAAGGCGTTGCCTTGATAGTTCGTGTCATTGATCGTGGCAGAGACGGTATAATTGCCTGCGTTAGTTGGCGCGCTCGGAAAGGCGTTGTAAGTCACCGTCACCGTCAGGCCCGGCGGCGTGGTCGTGATCGTGGCGGTCTTGGCCGAGCCGTCGTAGGTCTGCAAAAGATTGGTGATCGTCACCGTGGCGGTGGCCTTGTTGATCGTCAGCGTGTTGGTCACGCCGCCAAAATAGTTCGTGTCATTGATGAGACCAACGACAGTGTAAGTGCCAGCGTTGGTCGGCGCGTTGGCAGACCCGTTGTAAGTCAGGTTGACAGCATAAGTGCCGGGCGACGTGAAATAATTTGTAACGGGCTTGGCGGTTCCGTCGTAGGTTTTGGTGAGGTCACTCAAGAACACGCTTCCCGCAGCCTTGCTGATCACCAGCGTGTTCGTCGCGCCGCCCTGATACGTCAAATCGTTGATGCTGCCGATGACGGTGTAGCTGCCGACATTGGTCGGCGCGGACGACGAGCCGTTGTAGGTAAGGTTCACCGTGAGACCGAAGGGCGTCGTGGTGGCGGTGGCGTTCTTCGCAAAACCATCATACGTTTGCGCGAGGCTGCCCAAGGTCACGGTCGCGAGCTGCTTCGTGATGGAAATAAAACTGGAGGTGCTGGGGATGCCGTTGACGAACACGGTCAGGTAGGCAAAGCCGGTGGGAAAATTGGTGAAGCCGGACGAGACAAACGTGTTCGTGGACCAGTTCGTGGAAAGCGGAAATAAAACTTGTCCGCTGTCCACGGAGCGCAACTGCACCACCGGATAATCCGACGGCGAATCCTGTGCGTTGCCGCAGTTCGCCCCGGAGATGCCCCGGAACCTGAAACCACCGACGGACAAACTGCTGCCCAGGGTCATGGGCGAAATTAAATTTGTCACCTGCGGCTGCCAGGTGTTCGTGAAGCCGAGGCCGACATCATACAACTCCGCGCCGTTGGTGGTGCCGCTGCTGGCAAAGCCGCCGGCGAGCAGAACCTTGCCGTTGATCAGCAGCGTGGCTGAATGGGAACTGCGCGCCGTGTTCAAAACTTTCGTGGGCGTCCAGATACCGTTGGCCGGATCGTAAAGCTCCGCGCTGGTGAGATTGCCGGTGCTGTTGGTGCCGCCGCTCACGAGGACTTTGCCATTCAACAGCAACGTGGCGGTGTGGGCAAACCGCGCGGTCGTCATCGCGCCGGTGTTGGTCCATGTCCCGGTGGTTGGGTTGTAGAGTTCCGCGCCATTGGTGGCGCCGCCGCTGTAGCCGCCCGCGACGAGGACGCTGCCACTCGGCAGCAAGGTCGCGGTGTGGAGGCTGCGCGCCGTGCCGGGTGACAACGTGGTTGTCCAAGAGCTGACGGCCGGGTCAAACAATTCGGCGCTGGGCAGCGTGCCGGAAAAATTATTAGTGCCGCCGACCACCAGCACCTTGCCGTTCGGCAGCAGGGTGGCGGAATGATTTTTCCGCGCGGTGAGGAGCGAGCCGGTGTTTGTCCAAGTGCCGCTGGCGGGGAAGTAAAGTTCTGCGTTGTTGCTGATGCCGCCGGTTCCCTGTCCGCCCGCGACAAGCACCCGTCCATCAGCCAGCGCCGTGGCGGTGTGGGAATGGCGCGCGGTGTTCAGCGCGCTTGTATTCGCCCATGTTCCGCTGCCGGCGTCATAAAGTTCCGCCCCGTTGGTCACGCCGCCGCCAGAAGTCTGGCCGCCCGCGACGAGCAACAGGCCGTTGCCCAGCAAGGTCGCCGTGTGCAGCGAACGTGTGGTCGCCATGCTGCCGCTGCTGGTCCAGGTTCCGGCGGATGGGTCGAACAATTCCGTGCCGTTGGTTCCGCCGCCGGCATTTTGTCCGCCGGTGACGAGGACTTTGCCATTGGTCAGCACGGTGGCGGTCTGGGAATTGCGCGGGACATTCAAAGTGTTGGTGACGGTCCACGTTGCGTTGGTGATTTCAAACAGTTCACAGGTGTTGGTCGCGAACGAGCCGTTGTAGCCGCCGGTGATGAGCACCTTGCCGTTGGCCAAAACCGTCGCCGCGTGAAGATAGCGCGGACTGATCATGGAAGCCGTGGACGCCCAGGTTCCGCTGGCCGGGTTAAATATTTCCGAAGCCGCCGAAGCCGAGACATTGTTGTAGCCGCCGGGCATCAGCACCATGCCGTTGGGCATCAGCACCGCCGTGTGGTTGCCGTGGATCCCAACCATGCTGCCAGTGGTCGTCCACGTCTTGGCCACCGGGTCATACAGTTCGCACAGGGCAATCCAGCCGCTGAAACCACCGCCGCCGGCCACCAGCACTTTCCCGCTCGGCAGCACGGTGGCCGAAAACCGCTGACGGGTGGTGGTCATGGAGCCGGTGGACAAGGTCCAGATTCCGTTGCTGGGGTCGTAGGTTTCCGAGGAAGAATTGTAGGCCGCACCCGTGTAACCGCCGATGGCCAATACCAGTCCGTTGGTCAGGAGCACGCTGCAATGTGAACCACGCACGGCGTTCATCGTGCCGGTGTTCGTCCACACGCCGTTGATGGGATTGTAAATTTCCGACGAGGAAAGATACGCGGTCTGGCTGATGCCGCCGGCCGCGAGCACTTTGCCGTCGGGCAATAGCGTCGCCGTCAGAAACTGGCGACCGACAGACATGGCTCCCGTATTCGTCCATGTCCCCGTCGCTGGATCATAGAGCTCGCACAAGTTGGTCGTCGGGCCGGGAGTCTTGCCGCCCATGACCAGCACCTTGCCGTTCGGCAGCAACGTTGCCGCGTGGGCGTTCCGTGCGGTGATCATCGGGCCGGTGTTCGTCCACGATCCGGTCGCCGGATCATAAAGCTCGCACAAGTTGGTGATGGGGCCGGCGGTCTGCCCGCCCGCGACCAGCACCTTGCCGTTCGGCAGCAACGTCGCCGTGTGGCCATAACGGGGCGTGACCATCGGCAGGTTGGTGATGAACACCTGGGACAGGGCCGGCTGGACGGCGGCGAGGATGAAAATCAACGCGGCAAAAAACGGGGCGAGACGGATGATGTTTCCAGAACGGGTTTTCATAACGGTTGGCTTGATGGTTGTGGAGAAGTTTTAACCTCTGATCAGGTTGGCAATTTTCAAGTCACGCCCCCTCAATCGTCCCCCTTAAAACCTTTGAATGAATCAGCGCTTCTTGTGAATTGATTAGAGTAAAGGTTGCGTTTGCTGTCGAGACAAATTTCCAGCCAACACCGTTCCGGGTGCCGCTTGACACTGTCTGGCCCGCAGTGAGGTTCGGAGCGCGGCGTTCACGCCGCTTCAACGTCCGAAGAGCCGTTACCCAATCGTTTGGCTGAACCACATTCGAACGGTGAAGCGACCTGAAGGTCGCGCTCCGGGGACAGGGTCAAAGCTGCACCCGCCGTTCCCTTTCATCCCACAAACTTCATTTGCACATTTCTCCGCGCAGATTAAATTCTCCTCCATGAAAACAAACGCTGTCTGGAAAAAATTTCTCTGCGTCGCCGTCCTCGTCATCACCGGGTGCGCGACGAGCCGCGTGGACTGGAACACGCGCGTCGGAATTTATACTTTCGATCAGGCGGTGATTGAACTCGGCCCGCCGGACAAGCAGGCGAAACTTTCGGATGGCCGCACGGTGGCGGACTGGATTTCGCGGCACAGCGGCGGAACCAGCGTGTCGGTCGGCAGCGGGTTCGGGCCGGGTTATTACGGCGGCTATCCGGGCGGCGTGGGCGTGGTGCAGACTTACAACTACCCGGATAATTATGAGAGCAAACTGCGGCTGACGTTTAGCACGAACAACGTGCTGGAGAAGTGGGCGCGGAAATAATCTCTCCCATAATTCTGCGAGCTTTCAATTTGGTAATCGGAGCGGCATAAATGCCGCGCTCCAATTTTTATTTCCCCAGCAGCCCATTCAGACCCTTCTTCAATTTGTCCGTGGTTTCGCTGACAGCTTTCGTGGCGTTGCCGGTCGCGCCTTTGATGAGGTTGTTGGCGGTGTTGCCCATGATTTCCTTGGCACGCGCGCCGACGGTCTTGATGGATTCTTCGGAAATCTGGCTCAAAACTTTTTGCGTGAGTTCGGCGGCGGTGATGCCGTCCGGCCCGGTGCCGAGGTTGCTGAAGTGAATGTCGGGAATCGTCACGCTGAACGGTTCGCCTTCGAGACCGCTGATGCGCGCGGTCACCTTTGCCCCGCTGATGAGAATGTCGTCCACTTGAAGCTTTTTACCAGCCTTGGCGGCCGCCGGTTTGGCGGGCGCGTTGGTGTCAGCTTTTGCGGAGCCGCCGGTGAAGGCGTTCACGTTGTCCAAAATTTTCTGGAGATTATTTTCGCCGAACGGATTTCCCTCGAACGTGATTTCCGGCGCGCGCACTTCGATGGAGCGGATGATTACTTTGTCGCCGAGCAATGATTTCGGTTCCACGCGCACGGCGGCCTTGCCGAGGCTGATGGCGAAATCCGACTTGAAGCCCGCCGGATTGCCGACGACCAGGCCGCTGATTCCGGCCGAGCCGGACAGCGCAGAAATGCTGACGCCCGCAACCTTCACCGTGGTCTGCGTGATGGGCGGCGCGACGGCTTCGATGCCGGTCTTCACAATCTTGTCGAGAAACACGCCCGCGAGAATCACGGCGGCGAGGCCGAGGACGACGGCCAGGATGACGACGATGAGAATAATTTTTTTGAATTTTTTCATAAAGTAAAAGTGGGGGCGAAACCGGCGGGGAACGGAAAATTATTTGGCAAGCAGTTCGCGGATGGCGTCGGACAGCTCCTGCAACTGGTAGGGCTTGGCCAGGAAGCGGTCGGGCTTGGTCGGCGCGTCGGAAAAAACGTGCTCATCCACCGTGCCGCTGACGAGGATGATTTTCTGTTGCGGGTGGAGGCGACGACATTCGCGGACGAGATCCATGCCCGTCATCCGGCCCATCGCGTAGTCGGTCAGCACGAGGTCAGGCTTGGCGAGGGCGAATTCTTTCAGCGCAGTTTCCGGGTCGCGGAAGGTGCGGACGTCGCAGCCGAGCGGGGCGATGATGACCGCCGCGAGTTCCAGCAGCATCGGCTCGTCGTCCACGACGAAGACGGTGGGTTTGTTGGCAGTTGGTTTCATAAGCCCAAAATCAGACGGGCAGAAAGTAGCACTGCCCCTCGGCGGGCAGCAAGCCTCATTTGGCACTTACCCGATTGGGGTGGAAAAAGGCATTGCCTTCGCGGCTCGCTTCGTCAATTCTGTTCTTGGCAAAACCCGCCACCCTCCCCTACGGAACCTGCTGCATGAAAAAGAAACCGGCATCCCTACCCGAAAAAAACAAAGCCTCCAAAGTTTTGACGAAGCGCAAACCGCTCCTCAAGGCCGCGGTGGACGCCGCCAAAAAACTGCTCCCGGCGCGCCGCCCTAAAAAAACCGCCGCGCCGGAAACAGAAGTGGACGCCACCACCGTCGTCCGCCGCAGCTACCTCCGCCCGAAAAAGACGGAGGTTCCCGCGATCCTGCTGGAAGGCGACGCGCCTTCCCCGGTGGCCGCCAGCGGCCCCGGCGAAAAGTATTCGCTCGGCGCCACGCCGCCCGCGCAGAAATTTTCCGGCGGCGAACTGCCGGAAGCCTACGGCACCAAGAAACTTTTCCTCACCGCGCGCGACCCGCACTGGCTCTACGCGCATTGGGACCTCACCCGCGAACAGCAGCACGAGTTCAATTCCGAATCCACCGACGGCCACCTCATCCTCCGCATCTACGCGAACAAGGTCGAAGGCCATCCGCTTTACGAAATCCACGTCCACCCAGAATCACGCCACTGGTTCGCGCACGTCGAACGCGCGGGCAGTTCTTATTCCGCCGAGCTGGGCTATTACTCCGGGCTGGGCAAATGGATGCGCGCCGGCATTTCCAGCGCCACCATCACGCCGCCGGACGCCGCGTCCAAGGAAGACGCCGCCGAGTTCGCCACCATCCCGTTTGAAATTCCCTTCGCGCGCCTCATTCAAATCATCGAGGACGCCGTGCAAAATAACACCCCGCTCGCGCAGGCCATTGAAGAACTCCGCCGCCACGGGCATCCCGATTTGCCGAAGTTAAGCGCCTTCGCCGCCGCCACCACCGCGGCGCCGACGTTTGGAAATTTTCCCGCCACCGCCACCGCGCCCGGACCGACACGCGCGTGGACGCCGCAGCAGGAATCGGCGCTCGCCAAGATCATCAACATTGACCAGTCCCGCCGCATCTGGATGGGCTCGCTGGAAATCACCGAACTCATCCGCCGCCGCCTCGCCCAGGATGTCACCTCGCCCACGACCGCGTTTGGAATTTCCAGTCCGGGAATTGCCTCCAGCCCGACCAGTCCCTTCGGCGGCGCGACCGCCAGTGCGGAAACCTCGAAGGGCTTTTGGTTCAACGTCAACGCCGAGCTCATCATCTACGGCGCGACCGAACCGGGCGCAAAAGTCACGCTCGGCGGCCACGAAATCAAATTACGCTCCGACGGCACGTTCAGTTACCGCTTCGCGCTGCCGGATGGCAAATACGATTTGCCCGCCGTCGCGGTTTCTGCGAGCGGCGACGATGCGCGCGCGGCGGATTTGAAATTCATCCGCGAGACGCAATACCTCGGTGATGTCGGCGCGACGCCGCAGGATCCGGCGCTCAAAACACCATTGCCGGACAACGTCTGAAATCGCAGTGGGACCGGCGTCTCGCCGGTCCAGTTTCAAATGAAAAATCCGCAGCCAACGCAAACAAGAACTGGACCGGCGAGACGCCGGTCCCACTAGCTTGCCGCCGGACAACGTCTCAAAATTAATTTTTCCCATGGAACCGTCTGAACGAGGCCCATTAAATTTAGTGCGGATCATCGGCGTCATGCTCGTGGTCGTCACCATTCTTGAACTGGGTTTGTATTGGGCCGAGTGCGCGTATCACAAGCCCGCGCCGCTCAAGGCGGAACTTATTCCCTGCCTCTGGAAATTGATTCCCGCGCTGGCTGGCTTCGTCGTTCTGTTCAAGGCGCGCGCCCTTGCCGAATGGATTTCCGAACAGTTCGACCTGTAGTTTTATTTGGATATGCAAGGTTATCTCTCCATCGTTCTCCACGCGCACCTGCCGTTCGTGCGGCATCCCGAGCATGAAAAATTTCTCGAGGAAAGCTGGTTCTTCGAGGCCATCACCGAAACCTACCTGCCGCTCGTGCAGGTTTTGGAAAACTGGCGGCGCGACGGCATCACCGCCGCCATCACGCTCTCGCTCTCACCCACGCTCTGCGCGATGCTTGGCGATGAACTCCTGCGCGCCCGTTACGAACGCCACCTCAACGGCCTCATCAGCCTCGCGGAAAAAGAAATCCACCGCACGCACTGGGACCGCGCCTACCGCGACCTCGCGTGGATGTATCATCACAAACTTTCCCTCGCGCGCGAGACGTGGCGTTTTTACAGCGGCAACTTGATTGTCGCCTTCAAACAATTTCAAGACGCAGGCCTCGTCGAAATCATCACCACCGCCGCCACGCACGGCTTGCTGCCGCTCATGGCCGGCCATCCGCAATCCGTCCGCGCGCAGATTCTCACCGCGCGCGACCACTACCAAAAATGTTTTGGCCGGCCGCCGCGCGGCATCTGGCTGCCGGAATGTGCCTACGCCGCCGGCGTGGAAAAATATTTGCAGGAGGCGAACATCCGCTGGTTCACCCTCGACACGCACGGGCTGCTGCACGCCGAGCCGCGTCCGCGCTACGGCACGTTTGCGCCCATCTTCACGCCCAACGGCGTCGCCGTATTCGGACGCGACTTCGATTCCTCGCGCCAGGTCTGGAGCAAGCACGAAGGCTACCCCGGCGACCCGCGCTACCGCGATTTCTACCGCGACATCGGTTTTGATCTGGATTTCGACTACGTCAAACCACACCTGCCCTCGCCGGACAATCGGGGCTTCACCGGCCTGAAATACTTCCGCATCACCGGCGCGCACGGGCCGAAGGAAATTTACCAACGCGACCACGCGCTCGCCGCCGCGAGCGAACACGCCGCGCATTTCCTCGCCGAACGCGTCGCGCAAGTGCAGGCCGCCGCCGCCATCATTGACCGCCCGCCCATCGTCGTCGCGCCGTATGACGCGGAACTGTTCGGGCATTGGTGGTATGAAGGGCCGGAGTTTCTGGATTTCCTCGCGCGCAAAATGTTCACGGAACAGAAAGTCGTCACGCTCCTCACGCCCGGCGAATACCTGCACCGCCATCCCACCAACCAGATCGCCACGCCCGGCGCGAGCAGTTGGGGCGAGGAAGGCTACTGGCGCGTGTGGCTCAACGAAACGAACGAATGGATTTATCCGCACTTGCAGATCGCGCAGGAACGGATGAGCAAGCTCGCGAAAAAGTTTTCCAAGAAGTCCACCGTCTTGCAGAAACGCGCGCTCAAGCAGGCCGCGCGTGAACTGCTCCTCGCGCAGGCGAGCGACTGGCCGTTCATCCTGCGCGCCGGGACGAGTCCCGACTACGCGCGTCGTCGTGTGAAAGACCATCTCCTCCGCTTCATCGCCCTGCACGAAATGCTCACGCTCACCCGCGTGGATGAGAAGTGGCTCGCCGAAATCGAGTCGCGCGACAATCTGTTTCCCGACGTGGACTGGAATTACTGGAAGTGAGCCATGAAGGATACCTTCGCCATCATTAACCAGATGCAGGCTGATGGTGTCATTGGCCGCTATGCGATTGGTGGCGCGGTCGGCGCAACTTTTTACCTCGAACCCTCGGCCACGCTGGACATTGACATATTTGTCTCGCTGCAAAATTTCTCCGGCAGCAAATTGGTTTCGCTTTCGCCGATTTACGATTACCTCACTGCGCGCGGTTGCCGCCTTGATAAAGAATACATCGGCATCGCTGGCTGGCCGGTTCAATTTCTGCCGCCGGGCGATGCCCTTGATGAAGAAGCATTGTTGCAGGCGGTTGCCACCGAGGTGGACGGAATCAAAGTCTGGGTGATGACCGCCGAACATCTGGTCGCCATCGCATTGCGGACAGGCCGGGCCAAGGATTTTATTCGCATCCTGCAATTCATCGAAAGTGGCAGCCTGCACTCCGGCAAGCTGGATGATGTTCTGACGCGCCACGGTCTGCTTGCCAAATGGGAATCCTTCGGCGATAAATTTCTTGGAGATAAACCATGAGCGAACGGATGCAAAAAAATTTGGAGAGCAAGCGCGCCCTGCGGAGCCGTCATGCGGCGCTGCCGTTTGCCGAAAAACTTGTCATGCTGGAAAAACTTCGCGTCCGCAGCCTGGCCATCGCTGCCAGCCCTTTGCGCCGCCGTGTTGCCAAATAACCGGCAAAATTCAGCGCGCGACAATCTGTTCCCCGACGTGGATTGGAATTATTGGAAGTAAATCGGGAAATTAATTCTGCCTAACGACCCAAGCTCAGCGACCCGGCGCGCGGGACGCCACGATTGCCAACCACGGCATCAGGCCGGGTTCGCTGCAGCGCGAGCCTATGTTAGGCTGCTGGTCTATGCGACTAATCATGGCTAACAAAATCTCCAAGCTGAAACAGAGAATATCCATACGGCGGAATGCCGCCATCCTTGAAACAGACCTTGAGCGAGCTGCCTGCCAAAAATGCTGGGTCTGTCGTGAAATGATAAACCACCAAATCTGCTGTCTGCTTGGACGGTGAAATCGTGGCCGACACTAGCTTCCGATCACCCGAATAAATATCCAGCGTGACGGAAACTACCGACTGATACAAATCTTTGGGGACATACTGAAACGAAACCTCGACCTGATTTGTGGCGACTGTCTTTGTGGCAAACGAAACTCCGAGTGCTTTCGCTCGCTCTTTGGAAACCGTCTCAACCACGACGGAACCAAAACATAATGCCGATGCAAATAGCATGAGCGCGAACACCGAAAGAATGCGTGTAGTTTTCATAAAAGTGCAAAGCAGCCTAACCTATGATTGAGCCACAGTTTTGTTGGTGTATGCAGGTTGGCTGGTTGTTTTGCGGAAATCAAATCCGCTTTTCGTCCGCTTCAATCACGTCCACAAAACATTTGATGTCCGCGCGGTGGCCCACGCCAGCCTGTTCCTTCCGCATCTGCAACCGCGCGACGGCTTCGGCGTCAGCGGCGAGCGGACGGCTGGTGACATCCGTCCAGTGCGCGTTTTTTTCGGCCTGGGTTTTCTTCACGTTCAGCCGCACCCAGTCGCAGACCTGGCCGTCGGTGAGAGAATTTTTCACGACGCCGACAAGTTGCTCGTGCGTGATGCCAGCGTGCTGGCAGAACAGGGCGTCAAAACCTTTGCCCACGTTCGCGGTGTAATCGGAGTGGAGCTTGCCGGCAAGGTTCAGGCGGATCTTGTCAACGTAGCGCGGCAGGTAATGCCAGCCGTTCATGGTTTCGTAAGGGCTGCGGGGATAGATGAGTTCAGTCATGCGCCCATCATCGTCGAGCGCGGAAAAAAATCAACTGCGGAGGCAGCGCGGCGGGCGGATAGGGTGCAGCCTGACGTTGTTCTAAACCGGAACCATGCAGCGGAAAAAGCCGGACAAACGCAGAGGGCGCAGAGAACGCAGAGAGCCGCAGAGGTTTTCAGAAATAAAATCTAGTCATTATTCGATGCGTAAACTCATCGGCAGTTTTCTCTGCGAACCTCTGCGTTCTCTGCGCCTCCGCGTTTTTTGGATTCTTTTCAACGGCATGGATTCGGCTAAAAGCGTGTCTTAAAATCCCCGGACGGCGGCTGTGCCGTCCTCGGCCAGCCGCAGCGGGCTCCATTTTTAGCGGTGGTAGCGCCATTCCATCCGCTGCGGCTGGTCTCCGACACAGCCGCAGTCCGATTTTCAGACAAGCTCTAACCAGCCGGACTCATGGATTGGAGCAACATTCAACGCCCCAGCCAGCCAAAGTCACTTTCACACTTTGCAAAGTGTGAAAGCGGTGGACGGTCATACCTGGCGACCGCAACAAACAAAAAGGCCGTCCCGGTGGGGACGGCCTGGTGAGTCTGACGCAATTACTTTTTCTTGGCGGCCTTCTTGGTTTTGATGATCGCTTTTTTGCGTTTGATGTAGGCCTTGCGGCGTTTCTTGTGTTCGGATTTATTGAGTTGTTGTCCCATAAGTGTCTTTACATTTTTTCGCTGGTTGCGATTTTGTTTTGAATATGAATTTTTACGCGCGGCGATTCAATCTTTATTTGGCTTTCGTTTTGATCCTGCCGCTGGCGGGCTGCACGTTTTTTAAGGACGAGTTCGGCAAAAAAAAGGCGGAGAAGGCCGGCGCCATCCGCATCCACGTCGAAGCACCGGTGAGCGTGCCGGGCAAAACGCAAACCGTTTCCCTGCTCCGCTCCATGCCGCTGGCGGTGACGATTGACATGGACCCCGTGCTGACCGAGGCGAACCTGCTCGCAGCGGCGCTCATCGAGACGCCCGGCGGCGGTTTTGAAGTCAAGGTGAAGTTTGACGAGACCGGCGGTTGGGCTATCGAGCAGGCCACGGCGGGCAACCCCGGCAAACACCTCGTCATCTTCGGCCAGTGGGGCGAAACGAAATTGGACGGGCGCTTCCTCGCCGCGCCCGTCATCGTCCGGCGCATCGCGGGCGGCGAACTGACGTTCTCACCGGACGCCTCGCGGGAGGAGGCGCAGCAGTTCGTGGACGGCCTGAATAACCTCGCCCGCATCCTGCACACGCCGCAGAAAAAATGATCCCTCCCCTGCTCCGCCGCCCGCTGCTCGCGGCGATTTTGTTTGCGGGTGTCCCTGCCTTCGCGCAATCGCCGTTTCAATTTCCCACGGCGAACCACGCGCTTTACGAAGTGGGCGGCGAGCGGAAATTTTTTGCGCCCACCGCGCCGGACAAGCCGTGGACCAGCGGCAGTTTCGGCTGCGTGCGGAACAGCGAGACGCGGATGCACGAGGGGCTGGACATCGTTCATCTCCACACCGACAAACGCGGCGAACCAACCGACGCCGTGCTGGCGACCGCTGACGGAACCGTGGCTTACATCAGCACGAAGGCCGGGTTGTCGAACTACGGAAAATACATCGTCATCCGCCACGTCATCGAAGGGCTGGAAATTTATTCGCTCTACGCGCACTTGAGCGCCGTGACCTCCGGCTTGAAAATGGGCGACGCAGTGAAGGCCGGGCAGACCATCGGCACGATGGGGCGCACGTCCACGGCGGAGACGATTGCGAAAGATCGCGCGCACGTTCATTTCGAGCTGAATGTTTTCATCAACGACGACTTCGCCGCGTGGCAGAAAAAAGATTCTCCCGGCGAACGCAATGACCACGGCCTGTGGAACGGCCACAACCTGCTCGGCCTCGACCCGCGCGAAATTTTTCTAGCGGAACACAACCCCGCGAAAAAGTTCAGCCTGCTGGAATTCGTGCGCGGCCAGACGGAACTCTGCCGCGTGCAGGTGCGGGCGAAAGATTTTCCGTTCGTGAAACGCTACGCGCCGCTCGTGCTGAAAAATCCGGTGGCCGACCAAGAAGGCATCGCCGGTTACGAGATTGCACTGAACTACAACGCCGTGCCGTTCGCGCTGCTGCCGCGCGCGGCGTCCGAACTGAAAGGCGCGGCGCGCATCCAGTTGCTTGCCGTCAACGCGCCTGTCGCCGGCGCCAACCGCTGCCGCAAGCTGCTGGTTCAACGCGGCAGCCAATGGCAGTTGACCGACGGCGGGCGGCGCGAAATCGAGAAGCTGATTTATTGAAGGTGCAGCTTGACCCTGTCCTGATCCAGCAGCAGGCGGGACGCCTGCGCTACTTTGGGCGGCGGCTGCGCCGCCGCTGTAGCACAGGCGTCTCGCCTGTCCGGGCGAAGGAACGTGGCCGCTGGCTAATTTCTACTACCGGGACAGGGTCAGGCTGCACCCATTTATTGAAGGCGATTCCGTTTGCAGTTGCGGCGGATGCGAATACTTTTATCCCATCGCCATGCGCCCGCAACCTTCAGTCCGTCAGCGGCCGCGGAATTTTTTCCGCGCGTTCACGCTGATTGAACTGCTGGTGGTCATCGCCATCATCGCCATTCTCGCCGCCATGCTGCTGCCCGCGCTGACCCGGGCCAAGCGCATGGCCAAAAACATTTCCTGCGTGAACAACCTCAAGCAGATGGAGCTGTGCGCGCACCTTTACACGACGGACAACCACGATTTTTTTGTGCCCAACAACGCCGTCACCGGCATCACGGCCAGCGGCGCGAGCGGCCAGCTCGCCAAAGGCTCGTCCTGGTGCCTCGGACAAAACGTTCGGACAGAGCTGACCCCGGATTTTTTGGTGAACGGCCTGCTCTACCAATACAACACCTCGGTGGGAATCTATCATTGCCCGGCGGATGAATCGCAGCAAGAAGACGCAGCGGGAAACAAACTGCCGGAGTTGCGCGTGCGCAGTTACAACATGAGCCAGTCCATCAACGGCTACCCGGAATTTGATTCCCTGTTGAATTTTTACCTGCCGTGCTGGAAAAAATTTTCGCAAGTCGGGCGGCCCATTCCCAGCGAACTGTTTGTGTTCATTGACGAGAACGAGGACACCATTCTCGATTCGCAGTTTGGCTGCCCGCCGAGAAATTCGCCCTACTTCAGTGGCAGCGTCTGGTGGGATATGCCGTCGGACCGGCATAATCGCGGCGCGAACCTCTCCTTCGCCGACGGCCATGTGGAGCATTGGAAATGGAAAGTCCCCAAGACCGCGCTCTACTGGATTCAGGCCGTGACGACGGTGGAACAGCCCGACTACGACCGTGTGCGCAACGCCATGCGCGGGGTCAACGATAAATAAAAGTTTCGTCCCGCCCTTGCCGCCAGCTAACATCCCCGCGTGCTGCCTGACATCAAATCCCTGACCCGCGACGAACTCGAAGCCCAATTCAAAAAGTGGGAGGAGCCGATTTATCGCGTGAAGCAACTCATGGACTGGCTCTTCGTCCAGCGCGTGACGAGTTGGGACGCGATGACCAATCTGTCCAAGCCGCTCCGCGAAAAACTGCGGCACACATTTTCCCTCGGCACGCTCAAGCTCGCGCGGCAGCAAGGCTCACGCGACACCACGCGGAAATTTCTCTGGCAGCTCGACGATGGTGCGTTCATCGAAAGTGTTTTGATTCCCGCCACCCCCTCGCTCTACGGCGATGTGAGCGACCGCCACACGCTCTGCGTCTCCACGCAGGTCGGCTGCGCCTACGGCTGCAAGTTTTGCGCGAGCGGACTGGACGGCTGGAAACGCAATCTGCTCCCGCACGAAATCATCGAGCAAGTCATGGGCATCGAACGCCACTGCGCCGCCGAGGAAGCGGCGATTGGCGGCAAGACCGCCAGCAGTTTTCCCGGCACGCGCATCGTGGACAACCTTGTCATCATGGGCATGGGCGAACCGCTGGCGAACTACGACCATCTTTTGAAAGCCTTGCGCCAGCTTAATTCGCCGTGGGGCGGACGCATCGGCGCGCGCAAAATTACCATTTCCACCAGCGGCCTCGCGCCGCAGATCCGCCGGCTCGCGGATGAGCCGGAGCAATTCTCACTCGCCATCTCGCTGCACGGCGCAACGGATGAAGTGCGTGGCAAAATCATGCCGGTGAATAAAAAGTATCCGCTCGCCGAACTCACCAATGCGCTGGAGTATTACCAGCATCAGCGCGGACGTTTCATCACGTTTGAATTCATCCTCATCGCTGGCGTGAACGATGGCCTCGACCAGATCCGGCCGCTCGCGACGCTCGCAAAACGATTGGACGCCAAGGTAAATTTGATTCCCTACAACACGGTCGAGGGCTTGCCGTGGGCGCGGCCGGATGAACGAGTCTGCGAAAAATTTCTACTCGCGCTCAAGGCGCAGAAAATCATCTGCACGCTGCGCCGCGAAAAGGGCCACGACATTGACGCCGCCTGCGGGCAACTACGTTTGAAGACCGAACGGGAACTGGCGGCGAAATGATTTAACCGCAGAGAACGCAAAGGACGCAAAGATTGGGGCGCCGCAGATTCAAACGTTTTTTCTTTTTTTGCGCTCTCTGCGTTCTCTGCGGTTAAAAAAATTCCCGGTAAAAGCGGCGCCCACGCTCAATTCTTAACCGTCGGCAGATGCAGCAGTTCCGCGACCCGCTGCTCCAGCCGTTCCAAGTCGAGCGGCTTGGTGAAAAAATCTTCCGCGTGCATCGCCGCCGTGCGCTTGGTGACTTCACTGGACAGCGCGCTCATCATGATGATGGGGATTTTTTTGGTGGCAGCCTGCCGGTGTAAAATTTCACAGACCGAAAGCCCGTCCAAATCCGGCAGCAAAATATCCAGCAGGATCAAGTCGGGTTTGCCGGTGCGCGCCTGGCTCAAGGCGTGGACGCCGTCGTTCGCCTCCAGAATTTCGCAATGCAAATTGGCGAGCCGGAACTTCACCAGCTCGATGAAATCCAGTTCGTCGTCCACAATCAAGATACGCGGCACCATGCGACAACCTAGCCCGGCGGCGCAAATCCACAACGTCGCCAAGGTTAAAGCCAGGTTACAAATCGGAAACAAAAACAAATCCGTCGCTCAAGCCGAATCCAGGCGGTAGAAAATGGGGAGCACAGCCGCCCCGGCTGTGGTTCGGCGCGCCCTCGCGCCGAACCCGAACGCACGCAGGCCAACCGAATGGTGTTTGGTTTTCGTCCGCCCGGGCGGGCCGCGCGGGCGCGACCCGCTGCGCCCGAGGCGGGCGCGCTCCCCAATTCAACGGCATGGATTCGGTTAAAAGCGTTTTACAATTTTCTTTCCCTCCGCCCCGCTTCATTGTCCAATCCAACCCGCACACCTATGAAAAACATTCTCATCGTCATCCTCCTCGCGGCTACGGTCGCGTTGAGCGCCATTGCGTATCGCCAGTCCAACCAAGCATCGCAGAACCGCGCGGAGCTGGCGCAGGTTCACACGGAACTCGCGGCGTCGCAAACGCAAGTGCAGGCGGGCAAGGAAGCCGCCGAGAAAATTGCCACGAACGAGCGCAAGGCCAAAGCCATGCAGGAGGCGCTCACGGAATCTTCCAAGTTCGCCACGGAAAAAACGAAGCAGGCCGAGCAGTTGGAGGCGAAGCTGACGGAGGCGAAAACCAATTCCGCCAACAGCAACCCGATGGCCGGCATGGCGAAGATGTTCAAAGACCCGAAGATGCGCGAGATGATCAAGACGCAGCGGAAAGCGTTCATGGGGCCAATGATCACCAAGCAGTATGAGGAATTTTTCAAATCGGCGAATCTGTCAACGGAAGCTACCGATCAATTGAAGCAATTGATGACCGACAAAATGCTCGTCGGCGCGGACAAGGGCATGGCGATGCTGGATGACAGCACCACCGCCCAGGAGCGCGCGGACATGGGCAAGCAAATCAAGGCCGAGACGGATGATTACGACGCGCAAATTAAAACCTTGCTGGGCGACAATTACGCGGCCTATCAAAGCTACGAAAAAACCGTGCCAGCGCGCACGGAAGTGAACCAGTTCGGCGACCAGTTGTCCGGCGACATGGCTTTGACCGCCGAGCAGAAGACGCAATTGATCAATGAACTTGGTGCCACGCACTCCGGCTTCAAGTGGACGACGGATTACACTCAAAACAAAACGCCCGAGGATGGCGACTACGCGGCGATGTTCAGCGAGGAGAAGCTCGATAAGTTCACGCAGGAGAAGGAAAGTTTCGACAACGAGTTTCTGGCCAAGGCGCAGAAAATCCTGACGCCGGATCAAGCCACGAAGTATGCGGAGTTCCAAAAAACCCAGCGCGACATGCAGATGTTCGGGATGAAGATGGCCTCGCAGATGTTCGGGAAGAAGAAATAACTGGCCCCGGAGCGCGGACGGCTCGTCCGCGTGTTTCATCGTTAAGGCAAGAACTCGCGGGCGAGCCGCCCGCGCTCCGCTCAAATCTTTTCCATCAACTCCTCCGCCGGATACGTCCAGATTTCTGCGAGCGTGGGATGATAGTGCGGCATCACCGCGAGTTCGCGCACGGTCATGCGCTTCGCCATCGCGGCGACAATCTCGTGAATCAATTCACCGCCACTCGGTCCAACGCAACTGCCGCCGATGATTTCGCCGGTCTTCGGATTCGCCAGCAGTTTCACGAAGCCGTCCTTCGCCTCCATGATGAGCGATTTGCCGTGGTCGTTGAACGGATAGCTCGCGGCAAGGAACGGGATTTTATTTTCGCGCGCGGTTTTTTCCGTCAGCCCGACCGTCGCCACTTGCGGCTCGGTGAACACCACGGACAGCAGCAGCCGGTAATCCATCCGGC
>JAYVQV010000378.1:0-5620 GCA_043776855.1 Limisphaerales bacterium
TCGCGGAAGAAAAAGAACAGGTAGTTGAAATAAATCGCGACGGCGAAGGAATTAATTCCTTCGATGGTGTAACAGGCGGTGCGGAATTTGTTGGCGGGATTCACGCGCGGGAAATTTCCTCGATGGCCTTGTGGCAATACCATTTCACCGCGTCGGTCATCGGCGGCGAAAGTTTTTCCAAGTCCGCTTTGCTGCACCAGCGGATGTCGTGATGCTCTTCGGTGGCGAGTGTAGTGGCACAGGCATCTTGCCTGTGAGTTTCGGAACCACACAGGCTTGAAGCCTGTGCCACTATTTTAGGCCGCGCCCAGTAAATCATGCCGATGTGTTCGTGCGTGTCATTGATGCGATGGATGTCGAGAAAACGCGGCGCGACGAGGGCGCGCGTGCCGGGTTCGGTCGTGGGTGGACGTTCGCCGATCAGTTCCACGTCGAGGCCGCTCTCTTCCTTCGCCTCACGCAATGCGGCTTGTTCCGGGTCTTCGTCCAGTTCGATGTGTCCGCCGAGCGGCAGCCATTTGCCGAGCTTGCGATGGTGGATGACCAGAACTTTGGCATCGTGAACGATGAAAATCGCCACAGTGAAATCAATCTTTTCGTGGATGTGCGCCATAAAATGCCGGGGAAATTTAACAACAAAGCCGCCAAGAGGCGAAGCCAAACCAAAGCCCTAAACTAACCCTGCACGATTTGGCTAGAAATCTTTGCAAGGTGCTGCAAACTTTATTCGTCATGGCTAATCGAAAGAAAATTGTCCGCAATTGCGAAAAGGTTTCTGCGCTTCGAGAAGACTCGACGCCTTATCACGTCAACGGCCATGCTTCACGGTTTGAACATGAAAAAGCTCCGACGAGTCCAAGAGAGCAAGATTTTAACCGCATCAAGGCGACGATTGAGCCGCAACTGATATTCTCGGCTTCCAATGCACTCGTTGCCGAAGGCGATTCGCTCCCGCTGTTACGAAGACTTCCGGCGCATTCCGTGTCGCTGATACTGACCGACCCGCCTTACCACGCGACCAAGAAACGAAATATCTACGGTGATACGGCATTTGCCGAAGACCGGCATTACCTCGACTGGATGGCTCAATACGCAACCGAATGGCGGCGGGTGCTTCGTCCCAATGGTTCGCTTTTTTGCTTCTGCGATTCTTCGATGTCTGGACGGCTGGATGTTCTTTTCTCAAAAGATTTCAACGTCCTTTCGCACGTCGTTTGGACAAAACCAAATGATCCCGGCTTTGACGGTTGGAAAGGTAAGATGAAAAAGGAGGCGCTGCGTCAGTGGTATCCTCATTCAGAACGGATTCTTTTTGCCGAGCCAGCCATTGAGGGAAATCTTTTTCGTTCTCCGTTCGCGCTTTTTCTGCGCAATGCGCGAAAGCAGGCTGGATTATCCATGCACCAACTCACCGCAAAAATTGGCGCTCACGGAAAAGTGAATCACGGCGGCGCGGTATCCAACTGGGAAGATGGCCGCAACACACCGAGTCGGAATCAATATGAAAAAATGCGCGTGGCTATTTTGGAAACCGGGAAAGTCGAATCCATGCCGCCTTACGAAGACGTGATTCGCCCATTCGTGATGGATGGCTCCAAAGAATTTACTGACGTGTGGACGTTTCCCTCGGTGCGTCCTTACAAGGGCAAACATCCGGCTGAAAAACCGGCGGCGATGCTCGAACACGCTATTGAGGCGACCACGTTCCCCGGTGACATTGTGCTGGATTGTTTTGGCGGTGGCGGAAGCACAGCTCTTGCCGCGCTTAAACTAAAACGTCGCACCGTGTCCATGGAAATTGAACCAACTTGGGCGGCGGAGATTGCTTCAAGGGTTGAAGATGCTTCGGAGCAGGCAATCCATATTGTGCCAGCAGTGCAAAATGGCAACGGACTCCACTTGCCAAAAATCAACGTAAATAAAACCCGTCAGCTTGCCTTGTTTTCTGCCGGCAAATGACCCGCTTGAATGTTGCGGTTGAGAACTACGCGCATCCATTCGAGTGTCTCGATGATTCCAGAGTCTTTTACGACCACATTGCAATGATGATGTCCCCAACCAAGATTGTAAGGCCGGTGATTCAGGACGCCGAATCGCAACTCGGAGATGTGAAACAGATTTAACTGCGTGATGGTCAAATCAGGAACTACGCGTCCTTCAGCTTGTTCCATGCGATTAAAAAATCCTTGGCCGGACAATTCTTCAAGACACAACGGGCAAATTGTTGTGCCGCGAGCATTCAACATCCGCGCTTTTATAAGCCGCGTTGTATCCAATAATCCAGACTCCTTGCATTGAGCAATGATGGTCGCCTTACGAGTCGCCACATCTTCCGCCGTCATTCCGTTGGCAACGGCAATTTTGTCGGAATCGGCACAAAGCCAAAACAAAATCTCCAATTGCAGGCGGCACTTTGTATTCGTATCGCTGCTTGCATATTCATAAACCCGGATGCCCGCACCTTTTTTCGCAGTCAGATCAAAGCCTCGAATAATTCTGCCACCATTCTCCGTTGCCGTGGTGGCGGGAATACGCGCTACATATTTGCCGCCGAGTGGGTTTGTCCGGCTCTCGGCAGGCTGCCACTTCAAAGAAGTGGGATTATGTGTGTCCCAATCCTCTCTCGTCTCGTAAAACACAAGTGCGTTTTTGCCAAGCGCCAATCCCTTCGCCGTCAAATCAGAAGTGATTTTCGCATTGCCGAAGTATTCCCTTGGCGAAAGTAAAACAATGAAGCCATTCTCATATTTGTCTGCACCGTCTTTTGGCTTGGCGCACAATTCCCAACAAGCATAAGGAATAAGCACTGTGCTTGAACGACCCACGCGATTCTGAAAAATAACATCATCGTCCGCGCCGCGTGTCTGACCAGTCTTGTAAATTTTACGGTCAAGAAGCTGGGGAAGTTTTGGGAGTCGTTTGGCAGCCATCTTATTTCTTCCTCGCTTCCTCAATCACGCGCTCCGGCAAAGTTCCGAGCGCCTTGCAAATCTTTTCAAGCGTTTCGAGCGTGGGACTTTTTAATCCGCGTTCAAGAATGCTCACATAAGAACGATCTACGTCGGCACGTTCAGCCAAAGCTTCTTGAGAAACTCCGAGGCTTTCCCGCTTGGCGCGGAGGATGCGCCCGATGGCAGATTTTTGAATTTCTCGCACGCGGCATATCGTAGCTATATGCAGGTCGTCTGTCCTCTGACTATAGTCCACGGAGAATTATGCCTCTGACTGCTTTGAAAATAAAAAAGCGGCCTTCGTTTCCGAAGGCCGCTTGATTTTTCAAAATTGATCCGCGCGGAAATTATTTCATCCGGTCGAAATTTTTCTGGAGAATCTGCCAGTCTTTCTGGCCGGTGACTTTGCTCTGGAAGGATTTGACGATCTCGGCTTCCTTCGCGTTCTTGGTCGGCTTGTTGACCTTGTAGAAAATGCCAAAGTTGCCGGGGAACGGTTCCGCCGCGAGTTTGTAAGCAGCAAATTCATCCGTCACGTCGTGGCTCTTGGGAACTTCGTTGAACACGCCGCCTTTGCGCGGGTTGCTGGAGTCGAACGCGCCTTCGTAGAATTCAACACATTCGCTCAAACATTCGATGAAGCTGAATCCGTCGTGATCCATCGCCGCTTCCATCATCTGCAAGACGTGGTTCGGGTTCGTGTGCGTGGTGCGGGCGACGAACGTGGCTCCGGCGGAGATCGCCTGCTTCATCGGGTTGATGGGATAATCCACCGCGCCCCATTGATCGGTCTTGCTCTTGAAACCGAGTGGCGACGTGGGCGAGGTCTGTTTCTTCGTGAGGCCGTAAACCCAGTTATCCATGACGCAATAGGTCATCTTGATGTTCTTGCGCGCGGTGTGGGTGAAATGATTGCCGCCGATGGAAAAGGCGTCGCCGTCGCCGCCGAAGACGAAGACGTGCAGGTCAGGACGCGTGAGTGAAATGCCGGAGGCAAACGGCAGCGCGCGGCCATGAATGTAATGCGCGCCGTGGGCTTGCACGAAATACGGGAAGCGGCTGGAGCAGCCGATGCCCGCGACGGTGGTGATTTTTTCGTGCCACATCTTGCGCTTTTCAATCAGCTTGAAATACAGCGCGAGCACGGAGAAGTCGCCGCAGCCGGGACACCACGTCGGATGGTCGGCGGCGATTTCTTTTTTGGTCAGACCTTTGCGTTCGCCAACGGGCGGCGTAGTGGTGCTGACGGCGGGATTTACAATCAAAGTTTCGCTCATAAGTTTTTGGCGGTTGAAATCAAATTACATTTTGCGGAGGCCGTCGGCGAGGTTCGTCTTCGCGCGTTCGAGAATTTCCTTCACCTTCCAAGTGAGGCCGTCGGTCTTGGTGATGCCTTGAATTTTCGGGTCGCAGAAACGCGCGCGAAGCACCGCGCCGAACTGGCCGAAGCCGTAGAGTCCTTCGTCATTCATCTCGACGACGAGGACGTGGTTGAAGCCAGCAAAAATGTTTTCAAGGCCGGGCGGCAACGGGTTGACGTGTTTGATGTGAACGGAGGAAACGCTGTCGCCAGCGGCGCGCGCGCGATCAACGGCCTCCTTGATGGGACCTTCGGTGGAGCCCCAACCGACGAGCAAAACATTTCCTTCCGGCGGGCCATAAACTTTCGGCGTGGGCAGCGTCGCGGCGAGCGCCTGCAATTTCTTGCGGCGCTTGTTGGTCATCAATTGGTGAACTTTCGGTGAGCCAGTCGGATGGCCGAGTTCGTCGTGTTCGAGACCAGTGGCGATCGGGTATTTGCCGCTCAAAATTTTCGTGCCGGGCGGAACGTGCGTGGTGATGCCGTCTTTGGCGGATAAATCGTAGGGCTTGTGGTCGGCGACATCCGCGAAATCCGGCGAGATATCCTGACAAACTTTTTCGAGGTTCGGTTCCACGAACGCCTCGATGCGCGTGGCGATGCCTTGGTCGGTAAGAATGATGACCGGCACAGAATATTTTCGAGCGATGTTCACGGCTTCGATGGCCATGTAGAAACAATCTTCAACATTCGCCGGGGCGATGACGACGCGTGGGGCGTCGCCGTGGCCGCCGTTGATGGCGATGTTTAAGTCAGATTGTTCAATGTTCGTCGGCATTCCCGTCGAAGGGCCGCCGCGCTGCACGTCAACGATGACGAGCGGCATTTCCGCCATGATGGCCCAGCCGAGCGCTTCGGTCTTGAGCGAAATTCCGGGGCCGCTTGAACCGGTGACTGCGACGCGTCCGGCGTAGCTCGCGCCAATCGCCATCGAGACGGCGGCGATTTCGTCTTCCGTTTGGATGAACGTGCCGCCGTATTTCGGCAGCTCGCGACGAAGTAATTCCATGATGTCCGACCACGGCGTGATCGGATAGCCCGCGCCGAAACGCACACCCGCCGCGATGAGGCCGTAGCCGAGCGCTTCGTTGCCGTTCATCACGACTTGATGACCGTCTTTCTTTTGCGCGTCAACAAACTTGAAAGTTTCGAGAATGTTGCCCAGCGAATGTGAGTAGCCAGCGTGGAAGGCCGCGAGCGCGTTGTTCAAAATGCTCGGGTCTTTGCCGGTGAAACGTTCGCCGAGAAGTTTTTCCAATTTGGGAATGTTCAGGTCGAACATCTTGGCGATGAGGCCGAGCGCGTAAAT
>JAYVQV010000379.1:0-5618 GCA_043776855.1 Limisphaerales bacterium
TCATCGCGGCTCTTGCCAGTCACGCGCACTTCATCGCCCTGGATCTGCGTCGTCACCTTGAACTTGCGGTCGCGGATGAAGCCGGTGATCTGCTTGGCGACGCTCGCCTCGATGCCGTTCTTGAGCTTGATGCTCTGGCGCGCGTGCCCGAGCGGCGAGAGGTCGGGGTCGCATTGCTCGATGCTTTTCATGCTGACGCCGCGCTTGGCCAGCTTGCCGACGACGATTTCATTCAGCGTGCTGGCTTTGTAGGCGTCCTCGGCGGACATTTTTATTTCCGTCTTTTCCAAAAGGATCTCCCATTTGCTGCCCTTGAAGTCGAAGCGGTTGGCGAGTTCCTTTTTGGCCTGGTTGACGGCGTTCTCCACTTCCATGGAGTTGATCTGCGAGACGATGTCGAATGAAGGCATAGAATAATTTTGGATTGCTGATTTACGATTTACGATTTTGTTCGCGGGCGCAAATGAAATCCAAGGCGCGTTCGTTTCAACCCGAATGCCGAAGTAGGAAATCCGGGGTTAATAATTTCCGAGGTGTCCGCAGCAGCTTCCCTCTCCCCTCGGAGGGGAGAGGGAGACCGCCCGCGCGTCCGCTGAATTTTTTAGTGGCGGATTTTCAATTTCGGAGTTCGGGTTTACCCAAACGCATCCCAGTCTTTGTGTTCTCTGCGTTCTTTGCGGTTCATTTCGAGTTTCAGGCTTAAATAAGAAAACGGCGGCGTGGAATTTTCCGCGCCGCCGTTTTGCTTTCTAAAAATTACTTCTTCAATCCCAGCGCCCACTCGATGCCGCCGAGGACGTGCGCCTGATAGGCTTTGGAAATTTCCACGGAATTTTTCCGGTCTTTCATGGCCGGGTCGGCATCAATCACGTCTTCGCGATGGCCGAGTGAGGTGTAGAACACTTTGCCCGTGCCGTAATCCTTGCACCAGGAAACGCCGTAGTGACCCGCCGCGCCGCTTTCAGGATGTTTATCCAGAATCAGGAGGTCGTGAACTTTCGCAGCGTCGTAGTTTTTGAACTGATAAATTTCTTCGAGGGAAACGGTGAAGGATTTTCCGAGCATGACCGTGGCGGGATGCGACAAATCCTGGTTCAAGCAGATGACGTTCGTCTGCTTGCCGTGGTGCGCGAACTCGCCGCCGATCATCTCGGTGTATTCCGGCCAGCCGTGCATATCGCTGGCGGCGTGCAGGCCGATGAAGGCGTGGCCGGCCTTGAGCCATTCAAAAAATCCCGGCGCATCCGGCAGCGGTAGTGGCGCAGATCCGGTCGTGCTGACAAAAATGACGCCGTCATAATTTTTCAAATTTTCCGGCGACAATTTTTGCAAGGCGGTCTTTAACGACTCGTCCCATTTCGCCTCACCGTCGTCGAACGCTTTTTTCTCCTCCGGCGTGGCGTCTTTTTTCAGCTTCGCCGGAAAGCCGGTCGGCGAATGTCCGGGCGGCTGCGATACAAAATCCACCGTGAACTCGCCGCTGTCGTGCGCGAGTTGCGTCAGCATTTTTTCCAGCGTGGGAATCGAGGCGTGGCGGAAGCCGGTCGTGGTGCTGACGACCAGAAGTTTTTTCGGCGCGGCTTGCACGGTGACGGCCAGCACAGCGACGGCGAGGAGGGTGAGGAGTTTTTTCATTTTTAATTTTAATTTTGAGTTTGCGTTTTATTTCGGAGCGCCGATTTCCAAATCGGCGCGTTTGTTTTTAGATTCTTGCCGAATCGGAGTTCGGCGTTCCGTTTCAGGGTTCATTTACCAGCGGCACATTCCGCACCCAGATGTTGCGGAAGGCGACGGAGTTGTTGTGATACTGCAACAGCAGCGGCATTTCCGGCGGATGCGCCTTGTAGTCGCCGAGGGAACGCCAGTTCGTCGCGCCGCGAAAGGCTTGATGATTTTGCACGACGACGCCGTTCAACGTGGCGGTGAGATACGCGGGGGAAATTAATTTGCCATCCGCCCCGAAGCGCGGCGCGGTGAAGATGCAGTCGTAGGTGGACCATTCGCCGGGCGGGCGGCAGGCGTTCGCGAGGGCAGGGTGCTGGCCGTAAAGTCCGCCGGTCGCGCCGTCGGCGTAGGTTTTGTTGATGTAGCAATCCAAGATTTGAATTTCGTAAAGCCCCATGAAATAAATGCCGCTGTTGCCCGTGCCTTGGCCGCTTTCCTTCGGCGGGGTCGGCTCCTTGAATTCCAAGTGCAACTGGATGTCGCCGAACTTGCCGACGGATTGGATGTCGCCCTTGGCGGAAGTGGCCACGCCGTCAGCGACCGTCCATTGCGCGGGGCCGCCGGTTTTTTTATCCACCCAGGCGGATAAATCTTTGCCATCAAACAGAACGGTCGCGTCGCTCGGGGCGGCGGCTTCCTGGCTGAAAGTTTTTCCGGGCGTCACGACGACGGGCTGCGGACGCGCCGGATCGTGGACGTGCCACTTGCCGTCGGGTTGCATCGGCGTGTCTTGATAACCGGCGACGCCGTTGATGACGATGTCTCGGGGTTTGGCCGCCGGTTGGGCGGGTGCGGGTTTTGCGACCACGGGTTTGGCCCGCGCTTTTTCCATCAGCCAGAGCGCGCCTTTTTCGTGCTTGAAGGTGGAAAAATGTTTTGGTTTATCGGTCATGCACCCGGAGAGTGCAAGCACCACGGCCGGAACGGCAATAAATTTGAGTTTCATTTTATAGGTTGGGAAATTTAGTCCATTTGCCAGACGCGGCGGACTTCACGCAGGTTTCGATGAACGCCATGCCTTCCACGCCGTCGTCCACCGTCGGATGATCGAACGAACCGCGTTTGCCGGCGATGCTCGCGCGGATGGCGGCGACGGCTTCCAAATAAATATTGGCGAACGCCTCGATGAACGCTTCGGGATGGCCGAACGGCAGGCGCGTAAATTTTTTCGCCACGTCGGAAACGTAGCCGTTGCCACGTCGAAGAATTCTCGCGGCCTCACCTTTCGGCGTGAACTTCAATTCATTCGGATGCTCCTGCTGCCACGCGAGCGCGCCGAGCGTGCCATAGACGCGGATGTTGAGATTATTTTCCTCGCCACAGGAAATTTGTGAGCAATGCAAAACGCCTTTCGCACCGCCGTGATAACGGATGAGCATATTCGCGTCGTCTTCCAGTTTGCGGCCGGGAATGAAGCTCGTGAACTCCGCGCACAATTCATCAATCTTCAGGCCGGTGATGTAGCGGCCAAGATTTTCCGCGTGCGTGCCGATGTCGCCCACGCAGCAGCTCGCGCCGGCTTTCTTCGGATCGCTGCGCCACGCGGCCTGCTTCTGGCCGTCGGCCTCGATCTTGTCGAGCAGCCAGCCTTGCGGATACTCGGCGACGACTTTCAGAATCTTGCCGAGCTTGCCGGTGCGGACAAGTTCGCGCGCTTCCTTCACCATCGGATAGCCGGTGTAATTATGCGTCAGCGCAAAAACTTTTCCGCTCTTGCGAACGGTTTCGCGCAACGCTTTCGCCTCCTTCAAATCCAACGTCATCGGCTTGTCGCAGACGACGTGGAAGCCCGCCTTGAGAAAAGTCGTGGCGACCGGTGCGTGGAGAAAATTCGGCGTGACGATGGAAGCAAAATCTATCCGCTCATCGGCGGGCAATGCGGCTTCGGCTTTCGCCATCGCTTCGTAACTGGGATAGACGCGTGAAGGATTGAGGAAAAGTTGTTCGCCCGTGGTCGCGGAATTTTTCGGGTCGGAAGAAAATGCTCCCGCGACGAGTTCGATCTGCCCATCAAGATTTGCGGCCAGACGATGCACCGCGCCGATGAAGGCGTTCTGTCCGCCGCCGACCATGCCGTAACGAAGTTTGCGTTTCATAAATTTATTTTCAACCACAGATGGACACGGATAAACACAGATTCAAAAGACCGGAATCAAACGCGGAGAACGCAGAGGACGCAGCCGTTCGTAGATTTTTTTCTCTGCGATTTTTTTATCCGTATCCATCTGTGTCCATCCGTGGTTTAACCATTTCTGTGGAACGGCGGCAAGCTATGGAAACTCCGCCGCCGAAACAAGCCGCGAGTTTTAACGACCCGCGCGCGCGGCGAGCCTTGTAGCGTCGCCAGCTTGGCTGACGTGGAGCCGTCCTCTCCGTCAGGCCAGTTGCCTGCCACCACATTTTTTATCCGTGTCCATCCGTGCCCATCCGTGGTTAAATTCCCGAAATGAAAATTGAATCCCTTCACATTGGCCAGTCGGTGCGCCATCCGCAATACGGTCTCGGCACGGTCAAATCCATTTCGGAAGTCACGGCGGACATCCAATTCTCCGACAGCCGCCGCATGGTCGCGCCGGAAGCCGCCGGGTTGGAACCCGCCGAGCCGCAGATGGCGGTGAGCGGGCTGGACGTGCCGTTGAAACAATTTGTGAACGAGACGGTGGCGGCGGCGGTTGCCCAACTCGGTCTGGAAAAACCGGACGCCGTGGTGGAGCAGCTTGGCCAGCGCTGGCACGGCGGGAAAATTGTTTTGCACCCGGCGGACGCGGCGTTGCAGGCGAAGGATGTGCCGCTGGAAGTTTTCTTCCACAAGATTGTCATGGTGAGAAATAATCTGCGCGTGCTGGAGCAAAAAATTAACGCGCACGAAAAACTTTCGGATGGCGAGAAGGTGGAGATGCAGCAATACATCACCAAGAGCTACGGCTCGCTGACGACGTTCAATGTGCTGTTCAAGGAGAAGGAAGGGCAGTTTTAGCCGGAACGATGCAGTCGAAACCACAGATGGACACAGAGGGACACAGATGGGGGTGGGGCTGGGTGAGTTTCCGTCAGAGACAGTTGGTCACTTTATAGTGGCGTCAAGCAACGGCTCCCCGCGTGCGATTTTTTATCTGTGTTTATCTGTGTCCATCTGTGGTTGAAAAAATTCTTACGGCATGGTTTTGGTTAAAAACCGGTCCGTCATTTCACGCGATGACCGGGGCAGGGGGCCTGGGCTGGGAAGCGACGCGGACGACATTGGCGGCGCGGCGGGCATTGTCGGAAATCAACTGGAGTTCAGGGCGCAGCGCGGGGTTGTCGCCGTGCTTGAGGATGAGCCGGTCGGCGTAGCCGCGGATGATGGTGATGACGTTGTTCAGTTCGTGCGCCACGTCGCGGCTGATGTCGCGCTCGGCATCCGTGGGCGCGGGTTGCGGGCGGAGGTGGACGCGCGCGGCGGAATCAAGTTCTGGCGTCAGCTTCTGGTAAATTGAGTCGAGCGATGTCATTGGCAAAGATTTAGCAACCGGCAGGCCAACGGACAGATCGCGGTGAAAATACTTTTCAGCGCTATGAAACCCGCGCAATCCGCATCAGGGAATTCCGAATTCAGCCAATGTTTTCCTCACGTTGCCGGTGGCGGATGCCGGGATTGATTGGCGGCTTTGACACTTTTGCCCCGGCGTAGGACAGCGGCCAGCCGCCGTTGCCGGGCGGAGCCGTTTGGGGTGCAGCTTGAAACTGTTCTCGGCCAATCCTCCTCGTCCTCGCCGGCTTGAACCCGAATTCCGAAGTTAGAAACTTGGGGTTGATAAATTTCCGCAGTGTCCGCAGCGGCTTCCCTCTCCCCTCGGAGGGGAGAGGGATTGAGGGTGAGGGGTGGTTCCGGAACCGCTGGCACAAAATGTTTC
>JAYVQV010000380.1:0-5606 GCA_043776855.1 Limisphaerales bacterium
CTGCCGCGCAGCAACCAGCGCTTGATGCGCGCGAGCAGGGCGTCCGGTTCGTCTGACTTCGTGGCGCGACGGAAGATGAACGCCCACACGAGCCAGAAGACGAGGACGGTGAGGATCATGGTGAACCCGACGCTGTCGCCATTGGAATTTTGGCTGGCCGAATCGTGGTTGAAGAGCGGGGTAGGATCAAAAATTTTATCTACATGGTCGCCAAAAATCGCGCAGAGCAGAGAAAAGATTCCCGCGAAGAAAAGGTTCGCGAGAAAGAATCCGGTGACGAGGACGGGAGTTTTCAATGGCCGTCGCGCTGGCAGACGCCGCTCGGCGAGGTGGATGGGCAGCAGGAGCAGCAGAAATTGCCCGCCAACGAGGATGGCGAGCCAGAGCCAGTAGCCGAAGCTGGTGTAGAGGTTCCAGATCTCCTTGGAGTTCATGCCGTGGGAATTTGCACCCCAGTCACCGAGCGCGGCTAACATCGTTGGCACGGTCAGCAGCATCAAGGCAAGCGCGTAAAGAATGACAGTAAGGATGGCCCAGCGTTTCATGGTTTCAGGTTGTTGAGAATTTCAACACCGCGCCAGCCAATTCGCTTCGCGGAAATTTTCTCCCGGACTTTAATCAGGATCCGTTTCAAATTCTTTCCTCGGCGTTCCTTTGCAGTTAAGATTTTCGCGTGCCGCCGCCCACCATTCATACCTGCAAGCTGACCGACGATCAGGCGTCGGCGTTGTTGGCTGCGTTGAAAGCGCGCAATTGGAAGCCGCGCACGGTTCCGTATGCGCGGTTCGCGTTTGAATCCGACAAGACGAATATCGTGTTCTACGAAAGCGGCAAGCTGGTCGTGCAAGGGAAGGGGACGGGCGAGTTTGTGGAATTTGTTTTGGAGCCGGAAATTTTGAAGGAAGTAAAAGTCGGCTACGAAACCATTCTCAATCCAGATTTGTTGCTCCCACGTTTTGGTATTGATGAAAGCGGCAAGGGCGATTTCTTCGGGCCGCTTTCCATCGCCGGAGTTTATGTGAATGAAGCGGTCATCAATTCGTGGAAGGACAAGGGCATCCGCGATTCCAAGAATATTTCCAGCGATAAAAAGATTTCTGACCTCGCCAAGATGATCCGCGAGACGCCCGGTTGCGTGGTGGATTCCGTCGTCGTCGGCAACGAGGCTTACAACCGGCTCTACTCGAAGATGAAAAGCGTGAACACGCTGCTCGCGTGGGGTCACGCGCGCGTGATCGAGAACCTCATGGGCAAGCGTTACCAGATGAAGCCCGCGCCGGTGCGTGCCATCAGCGACCAGTTCGCCGCGAGCAAGACGGTGATCGAGAAGGCGCTGATGACCGCCGGACGCGAGATCGAACTGGTGCAACGGCACAAAGCGGAAGAAGACATCGCCGTGGCCGCCGCCTCGATTCTGGCGCGCGATGAATTTGTGAAAGGCCTCGCGAAGCTGGAGCAACAGTTCGGCATGAAATTTCCCAAAGGCGCGAGTGCAGCGGTGGACGCGGCGGCAAAAGAATTTGTGGAAACGCGTGGAGCAGGGGAACTGGCAAAAGTTTCCAAGCTGCATTTTAGAACGGCATTACGTGCACAAGGTTTGCCGGAACCGCCGAAGACGGAATGGCGGAAGCGGTAAGAATTTGATAATTGGCAAATGGATTGAGGATTCATTAAGATGATTGCGTCAAAATGTTAAAGAGCTTACACATCAAAAATTTTCGCGGTCTTCGTGACTTGAAAATTGAACCGCTCAAACGGGTCAATCTCATTACCGGGCAAAACAATACTGGTAAGACGGGAGTTCTTGAGGCTTTGGTTTTGTTGCTTGATGAACCTGATCCAAATGCAAGTTTTTCAAATAGATTGCCAAATCTTTTTCGAATTGCTGGAGGTGACTGGAATGAAAATTTTTGGAAGTGGTTGTTCAGTAACAAGAGTTCAAATGCCAAGATTGAAATTAATTCTTCCTATGAAAATTCAACAGGTTTTGGGGTCGTATTGCGGACAGATAAAGTCATACAGATCAATCAGTATGGGAGTCCAATAGAACCAATCAGGACGTTTGGAAATATTTTTTGCTATCCAACCGGCGGAAAGAATAGTGCAGGCTTTAAGCCTGCGATTTTCTCCACTCACCCAAGTGATCCAGCCAAAGATGCAGTTGACTACAACCGAGTCATTCTTAAGCGAAGAAAAAAACAAGTGGAACAGATGCTTCGTGAAATTGAACCTCGGCTAGAAGCTGTTGAAGCATTGCAAACCGGCCAACCCGGCCAATCTTCGTCGCCTTTGATTTACGCGGATTTGGGCTTGAGCGAAATGATTCCAGTGACGCAATTGGGACAGGGATTTAACCGACTGTTGGATATTTATTCAGAAATTGTGGTGTCAGACGCAAAAGTGCTTTTGATTGATGAAATTGAAAACGGATTGCACCACAGCGTCATGCCGGTGATTTGGAAGGGTCTTTTTCTCGCGGCCAAGGAATTTGATGTTCAGATTTTTGCGACGACCCACAGTTGGGAATGTATTCTGGCGGCAGATGCAGCGGCGCGGGCAAATGAAAGTTATGATTTGTCTTTGATCCGGCTCGACCGCGTGCAGGAAGACATCAAGGCCACGGTGATTGATGAAAAGTCATTGTCCACGGCCAAGGAACTTCAATGGGAGATGCGATGAAATTCGTTTTCTGCGAGGGCAAAGATGATGTCGCAGTCGTGCGCGGTTTGGCGGCGCACTTGAAACTTGAGATTCAAGTCGAGGAGTATCTCGGAAAAGACAAGTTGCCATTATTTCTTGAGAGCCTCAAAACAAGGCCTGAATTCGCTCAACAAAAAGTTGCGGCCTTTGCCGTCCTTCGTGATGCAAATGGAAATTCAGCGGCAGCGTTCACAAGTGTTTGCAGCGCGCTGCAACAAAATGGCTTTTCGGTGCCAAATGCAGATGGAAGTTTTAGCGATTCGGGATTGCGAGTTGGAATCTTTATCGTTGGAGTCAACGGACGTGGGATGATTGAGGATGTTTGTTTGAACTCGGTCGGCGAACAGCCGGAATTTTCATGCGTTGAGGATTATTTTAATTGCATCGCCAAAAAATCCGCACGTTCCAAGTTTTCATCCAAAGCAAAAGTCCGCGTTTGGATGGCTTCTCATACTGACTACGATTTGCGGGTTGGCAAAGCCGCAGAGGAAGGCTACTGGCCTTGGGAAAGTCCGGCATTTGATTCGCTGAAGAATTTCCTAACGGCGTTGTAATCCTCCAATTTTTTAGCCGTCAGATTGTTATCTGGATGAATTAACGCCCTCCCTCATCCCGGCCTGCTCCTCAAGGAGAAGGAGAATCAGTTTCTTCCTCACAAAAAATTCACACGGTGGGATTGGTCAGCGTTTTGTTTTGATTGGCAGTGTCCTAATTTGCGCGGAGCGCGGGTGTCCTCACCCGCAGCACGTTCTTTTTGCAAAGGACGCAACGGATTATTATTACGCGCTGCGGCTGGGACAGCCGCGCTCCGCAAATTAGGACACTACCTTTTGATTGTCTGAATGGCGGGAATGTTCCAAAGTTATTTCATGAACGAAACGATCAACTGGCCGAAGGGCGAATTTACGATTGAAGAAGTGGTGAGCCTGAACCCGGCCTTTCCCCAAGCCGTGGTGCGTAAAAAACTTTCCGATGCGATGGCAGCCAAAGCCATCGTCCAGACGCAAAAGGGCGACGGAAAAAAGAAGGGGAAATTTCAGTTGGTGACCGCGCCGCCGGTCGCTGGCTAGAGCGCGATGAATTCCGGGCGGAAGCCGTCGGCTTCGATGTGCAGCAGCGCCACGCTGCGTTCCGTTCCGAGCTTGGGCTTGCCGGAATAGCCGGGGTTGAAATAAAAAATTCCGTCCACCGTCTCCGCATACCGCTTGTGCGTGTGGCCGAAGATGACGGCGTCCGGCTTATGTTTCTTTATTTGCGCGGCGAGATTTTCCGATGGCTCGTGCGGATTGACGATGTGGTGGATGAGAATTTTCTTCTCCGCGAGCGTGACGACTTCGGTCTCTTTGTAATTGAGTCCTAGATCGGTGTTGCCCAGAACGGTGGTGATGGGCGCGATGGATTTCAGTTCGAGTTCAATCATCGGATCGCCGATGTCGCCGGCATGCAGGATGTGATCCACGCCTTTGAAAATTTTCTCCACGCGCGGGTCGAGAAAGCCGTGGGTGTCGGAGAGGATGCCTAATTTCAGAGAGGAGTGACGAGTGATGCGTGACAAGACTTCGCTGTTCGCCGCCGGGAGATTTTTTTGGTTGCTCATGTTTTCACGGATCACTTGTTACTCGTCACGATTCACGCCTTCGCTTCTTCTGGCTCCGTCTCCGGTTCACCTTCCGCCGCCGGTTCGCGCGCCCCGGCGGTTTTATCGGCGGGAGATTCGGCGGTGACTTTTGCCGTGGCGGCGAACAGCGCGGTGAAGAGGCCGCCGCTCAAGAGGGTGTTGCGGAAAAATTCCAGCGTGGAGGGGAAGCCACCGACGCCCTTGGTCAGCGCGACAATCCAGCCCGCGATGGTCTTGGTGTATTCCAGATTGCCGAACGGGTTGAAGAACCACGAGGCGGTGTTGGTGATGATGTAAAATAGAATCGCGCCGAACAGCCCGCCGCCGACGAGCTTGATGAGCGAAGTCTGCGGCTTGAAACGTCGGCTCAGCAGGAGCAGGGCGGCGTAGGCGGCGTAGTTGAAAGCGAGATTGGCGAGGTTGCTGGCGCTCCAGACATCTTTCACGCCGTTGTGCTGGTAATAAAAATTCAGTCCGATGTCCGTGGCGAGGATGGTCGCGAGCGGCAGCCACCAGACGAGGTTGCGTGGAAAGAAAACTCCGGCGCAGAAGACGAAGGCATAGACGACGCTGAAATTTCCCGGCAGCAATCCCGGTATCCGCGACAAGGCGAACACCGCGACGAAAATTGCGGGCAGGAGAATTTTGTTTTTCACTGCGCGCACTGTAGCGCGGCGCGGGGGAGATTGAAATTCAGAAATTCACGCGGCGACGGGCGCGGCGTTTTTGCTGATGAGTTCTTTGGCGAGGCGGGCGAGTTCAGTTTTGTCCAACGGTTTTTGCAAAAACTCCGCCGCGCCCGCCGCGAGGGCGCGCGCGCGAACCTTCTCCGGATCGTCGCTGGAAATCATGATGACAGGCGTGTCCTTCACGCCTTGGACGCGATGCATCCAGTCGAGTGCCCAGAAGCCGTCGCGTTCGCCGCCGAGAGTGCCATCGGGTGGAAAGTTGATGTCGAGCACGATCAGGTTGGGGTGTTCCTCGCACATGAGGTGCAGCGCGTCGGTCACGTCGCCGCACATCAGCACCTTGAGGCCGTGGTCGCGCAGGGCAAAATAAACCGCGCGCTGAATGATGGGGTTGTCATCAATCACCAGCACCTTGCCGATGACGGGAATTGCAAATGGCGCGTTCATGTTAGAACTCTCGCACCGTTATCGGCGAAATTGAAACCGGCTTGAATGGTTTTAAGAGCGGTTCTTGAAAAAATGTAGCGCAGGCGTCCTCGCCTGCGAATGGGTGGGTGGATTTATGGCCAGGGTTGACAAGGCTGCTGGCAACGCCCTGA
>JAYVQV010000381.1:0-5605 GCA_043776855.1 Limisphaerales bacterium
TTGCGCGGCGTGACGATTTTGGACTGACCCGGACGACGACGATCCAGATCGGGCTGGATGTCGGCCTCGGAAAGTTTCAGGCGCGGCGGACAACCGTCCACGACCACGCCGACGCCACCGCCGTGCGATTCGCCCCACGTCGTGATGCGGAACAATTGTCCAAAGCTGCTTGCCATGCGGTGATGATGCGGAAAAAGCGTGGCGCGGTCAAATCTGCTTCTTGGCCTCACGCGAAGGACGCCAAGGCCGCAAAGTTTTTTCAGGGAAAGTTTTCTTTGCGTCCTTGGCGCTCTTGGCGTGAGGCATCATTTGGAAATCATCTTGAAACGCGAAACCTGAAACGTGAAACTTGCCCGCACATGAACCGCATCGTCGCCAAATTCGCCCAATTGAAATCCGCCGGTAAAAAGGGTCTCGTCGTTTACATCGGCGCAGGTGATCCGAATTTGCAGGCCACGCACGAACTCGCGCTGGCGTTCGACAAGGCGGGCGTGGACATCTTGGAACTCGGCGTGCCGTTCAGCGATCCGCTCGCCGACGGTTTGGTGAATCAGCTCGCCGCGCAGCGCGGTTTGGAATCGGGGACAACGCCGCCGAAACTTTTGGCAACCGTCGCGGACATCCGCAAGCACTCGCAGATTCCGCTCGTCCTCTACATTTATTTCAACCTCATCCACAAAGTCGGCCTGGAAAAATTCATCAACGACTGCGCGAAGGCGGGTGTTGACGGCCTGCTCGTTCTCGATTTGCCACCGGAAGAATCTGACAACTACGAGGCGCTAATGATCAAACACCGTTTGTGCCACATCTACCTCGTCGCGCCGACCACGCCGGAAAACCGCATGGCGCTCATCGTCAAGCGCGGCAGCGGCTTCATCTATTACATCTCGCGCGAAGGTGTGACCGGTATGCAATCGCAAGTCGCCTCGAATCTCGCCACGCAAGTCGCGAAGTTGCGCGCGCACACGGATCTGCCCATCGCCATCGGCTTCGGCATTTCCAATCCCGACCAAGCCAAGGCCGTCGCGAGCGAAGGCGACGCGTGCGTGGTCGGCAGCGCGATTGTGAACCAGATTGCCACCAACGGAAAATCGCCGGAACTCGTCGCCAAAGTCGGTGCGTTCGTGAAATCGCTGGCGGATGCGGTGAAAACGATTTAATTTTACCCCAATCACATATTCAGCGGGGCAAGGTTGCACGTTGACAACGCAAAAATAATCGAGAGCATTTGCCACATGAAGAAGCTGGCTGCCAGCCCATTTCCAACCGTTGAAAAATTTCGCAAGTATTATGGTCGCCAATGGAAGGGTTACCAAATAGCCGCGAAACAAACTGCGGTAGCCGAAAAAAAACTGCGACAACAGGTATTAAAATCATTTTCTGAAACTGAACGCAAACGACCGCTTGACGGTGATTCGGCACTTATATTGTTTGGTTCGTTTGCGCGGTTTGAGATGCTCGCGGGGAGTGATTTTGACTGGGCCTTGTTAGTAGATGGCGTAGTTAACACCCAGCATCTTGGCCAGGCCAGAAAGATTGAAGATGCAGTCAGAATTGTGGCTGAAAAAGCGGGCCTGAAACCACCGGGATCTTCCGGAACTTTTGGCGGCTTGGTTTTTTCTCATGACTTGGTTCACTGCATTGGTGGCATAGCAGATTCAAACATTAACCTGACACGGCGCATGCTCATGCTATTGGAATCGCGCTGGTTCAACCTTGCTGATACGGACACCTCGCCCGTCTGGGAAAATGTCGTCAAAAATATTCTGGAAAGATATTTTGAAGAAGATGTCCACTTCACGCCACAAGGAGAAAGAAAAGTTCCTCGGTTTTTGCTGAATGACCTCACGCGATACTGGCGGACAATCTGCGTGGACTATGCGGCCAAGCACCAAGAGCAAGACGGGGCAAAATGGGCTTTGCGAAATGCAAAAATTCGTTTCAGCCGAAAGCTGCTTTATGCCGCCGGACTGGCTTTTTGTTTAAGTTGTGAATTGAATCCACCTAGGCGGATTCAACGCGACCTTTTTGGCCTTCACCAAGACACGAGTGCTAGACCTTATATTGAATCGGCACTCAAGTTTGCCCAAACGCCTCCGTTGGAATACTTGGCAGCCTTCATCGAAGCTTATGTCCAAAACGGGGCAAAGCGGACACGGATAGTAGAAAATATTTTTGGAGCCTACAATGAGTGGCTAATTCTATTGAATAACAAGGCCGCCAGAGATTCGCTTGAAAAGCTTGACCATAGCGTGGCCAGAAACAACCAGCATTTCAAAAAAGTAAGAAAGATTAGCGAAAAATTTGCTAGCGGCCTGCGGGAACTATTTTTCAACCGTCAGACTGATTCTGATGATCATATTGCCAACCTCAGCCTTGAATATGTCGGCTTCTAAGCTTCAAAAGACAGACCGGATTGGTTTCTCCACTGGCGCACTTGAACGTGGAGACTTCCGCCGCGCCATCCACTGGCTGCAACGTAAAAAAATCAAGAACATTGAGCTTTCTGCCCTGCGCCTCGAAGAGCTTGAGCCGTTGGTGAACAGTCTGGAATCATTGCCTACCCAGGAATTTAGCTATGTTTCTTTTCATGCCCCAAGCAGTTTTCCAAAAGAGTCAGAGCGCTATGTCGTCCAGATGTTAAAACAGATTGCAAAGCATGATTGGAACATCATTGTGCATCCCGATGTCATCCGGCGTCCGGCGTTATGGAAACAATTTGGTCATCGCCTACTAATTGAAAATATGGATCGCAGAAAACCAACTGGCCGAACAGTTGGGGAACTCGACAGTATTTTCAAAAAACTACCGAAAGCCAGACTGTGTCTGGACGTTGCTCACGCCCGCCAACTCGACACAACGCTAACTTTGCTCTCACAAATAATTGAACATTTTACCGAACGCATCGCTGAAATTCACATCAGTGAACTCGACTCGTTTTGCCAGCACAGACCTATGTCTTCAAGTGCGGTGTATGATTATCAAAAGCTTTCCAAGAGGCTTAACCACAAGCTGCCCATCATCATTGAATCAATGTTAGATAAAAATACGAGCAGGCATCGATTGGAAATAAATCGGCTAGAGGAATTTGAATTGGCGTTCAAAGCTTTGAATCCTGATGCACAACATCTGCCAAACGGAAAAAATGGCGGTCATTCACGAATGAAATTAAAACGCTTTCATCGAAGTGGCACTGCTAAACAGAAAAATTCAAAGTAAATTTGAAAACCAAGACCGACATCAAGGACCGTTTCGTCATCATCATGGCCGGCGGACGCGGCGAGCGTTTCTGGCCGTTGAGCGTTTGACCGCTTTTGAGGTAACTGGTAGATTTTCATCATGTCAGACCGCGACATTCAAAAATTGGAAAGCCAGTTTCCCGCCGTTTCCGGTTCGGCCTTTGCCGAGGCGCGCGAACGGGTGCTGGCGTCCGGCCAGAGCGTGCTGCAATCGGAAGACGGTTTCATCTACGAGGTGTTTCCCAATGGCGACCGCAAGCTGGTGAAGAAAATCGAGCCGCCCGCCCAATTCGTTCACGGCCAAGTTTTCACCATCCGGTGAGTGCCTCCACGCCACGGATGCGAATGTTCGCCGGGCCGAATGGTTCCGGCAAAAGCACGTTGAAGTCTTACCTCCCGCCCGAGTTGCTGGGCGTTTACCTGAACCCGGATGAGATTGAAAAGGAAATCCGGGAACAGGGGTTTCTGGATTTTTCCAAATACGATGTCCTGACCAGCGCGGACGAAGTGCGGAATTTTTTTGCGGAGTCTATCTTTCTGAAGGAACAGGGATACGCCGACGCGGTGGCCAAGTTCAACTTCATGGACGGGCAGTTGCATTTTGCCGGCACGACGGTGGATTCTTACCTGACGTTGGTCGCGGTGGAATTTCTCCGGCAAAAACTTCTGCAACAGAAAACGTCGTTTACGTTTGAAACGGTGATGTCGCACGCGGGCAAGGTGGATTTGCTGGCACAGGCGCAGGCGGCGGGTTACCGGACTTACCTGTATTTTGTGGCGACGGACGATCCAGCCATCAACATCTCCCGCGTGCGCAACCGGGTGCAGCTTGGCGGCCATGATGTGCCGGTGGATCGGATTGAGAAGCGTTATCATCGGTCACTTGGTTTGTTGGTGGACGCCATCCGCCATGCGAACCGCGCCTATATCTTCGACAATTCAGGTGACAGCACGGATGGAAAACAGACCTGGCTGGCGGAAATCACCGAAGGCAAAAAACTGGAATTAAAGACCGACAGAATTCCGTCATGGTTCAAGCGTTCGGTTTTGGATAAAATCAAATGAAAGACATCGGCGAACCTGGAAAAATTTTATGAGCGCTAAAGCAAAGACCGACATCAAGAACCGTTTCGTCATCATCATGGCCGGCGGACGCGGCGAGCGTTTCTGGCCGTTGAGCCGCGAGAAGACGCCCAAACAACTGCTCGCCATCCTCGGCAAGAAATCGTTTTTGCAGGAGGCCGTCGAGCGCGTGCTGCCGCTCGTGCCGCTCAAAAATATCTTCATCATCACCAACGAAGTGCAGGCGCCGACAGTGCGCAAGCAGTTGCCGAAGCTGCCGAAGGAAAACGTCGTCGCCGAGCCGATGGGCCGCGACACTTGCGCGGCGGTGACGCTCGGCGCGGCGCTCGTCGGCGCGCGTTCCACGACGGGCGTGATGGCTGTGTTGCCCGCTGACCACGTCATTCCCGATGCGAAAAAATTTCAACAGGTTTTGTCAGACGCATTTGATGTGGCAGCGCAGGGACAGGCGATTGTGACCATCGGCATCAAGCCAACGGAACCGGCGACGGGCTACGGTTACATTCAGACGGGAACGGAATTGCCCACGCCATCCGGCGCGAAGAAAACCAAGACGACGTTTTTCAAGGCGGAACGGTTCGTCGAGAAACCGAACTACGAAACGGCGTTGGATTACGTCAACAGCGGGCAGTATCGCTGGAACGCGGGGATGTTTGTCTGGAGTTTCATCACGGTCACGAACGGACTGGAGAAGCATCAGCCGGAAATGTTCGCGGCGTGCCAGCGGTGGTTCAAGGTTGCGGCCAATCCCGCCAAGCTCGCGAAAATTCTGGCGAAGGAATATCCCGAAATGAAACGCGTCTCGATTGATTACGCGCTGATGGAGAAGGCGCAGAACGTCATCGTGGCCGACGGCGCGTTCGAGTGGGACGACCTTGGCGCGTGGCCCGCGCTCGCGCGGCATATCAAGCAGGATGCCGAGGGCAACGCCGCTGTCGCAGATTTCATCCATGTGGACGCAGCGCGCAACATCATTTACGACGCGCGCACCAAGAACCGCACGCCGATTGCCGTCGTGGGTTTGCGTGATTCAATTCTCGTGCAGACGGATGACGCCGTGTTGCTCGCGCATAAATCGCAGGCGCAGAAAATCAAGGAGCTGGTGAAGCGGATGTCGGAAGATAAGCGGTTGAAGAAATTGATTTGAATTTTTTGTGGGCTGTCCGTGCCGTGCACAGGAGCGGTGGAAGTTCTCGCGCTGCGAGAACACCGTCACGGAGCGCGGACGGCTCGTCCGCGAGTCGTCAGCATTGACCAGAAACGCGCGGACGAGCCGTCCGCGC
>JAYVQV010000382.1:0-5596 GCA_043776855.1 Limisphaerales bacterium
CAGCCGCGCCGTTTCCGCGAACGAACCCAGCACATCCAACTGTGCCAGTGCGGATGCGCTCTGCTGAATCTGCGGCAGTTTTCCCAAGACGGATTCGCGGATGCGCTGGAAGATTTCGTATTCCAGTTTCACGCTGCGTTCTTCCGCGCCGAGGATCTTGCCCTCCATGTCCTTCAACTCCGGCGTGATGAAGCGCTCGCCATTCGCCACGGTCTGCTTGCGATGATAATGCGCGGGAACTTTGTCGAGGTTCGACTTGGTGACTTCGATGTAGTAGCCGAAGACGGAGTTGAACCTCACTTTCAGCGAAGAAATTCCGGTGCGTTCGATTTCGTCCGCCTGCAACTTGGCGATCCAATCCTTGCCGCCGCGCTGCGCGTCACGCAATTCGTCGAGCGCCGAATCAAAACCATCGCGGATCATGCCACCTTCTTTGATTGGCAACGGCGGCTCGTCCACGACGGCGCGAGAAATCAATTCGACGAGTTCGGGCAGCTCGGTGATCTGCGCGGTGAGATTTTCAATGAGACCGGCAGGGCGCGCGTCCTTCAATTCGGTTGTAGCAGCCGACGTGAGGAGGCTCTGATTTTCCTCTTTCAAATGGAGCCTCCTCACGTCGGCTGCTACAAGATTTTGGAGCGTCGCTCGCAACGCCGGAATCTGCTCCAGCGCCATCCGCAGTGCGACGAGATCGCGCGCGTTGCCGGAGCCGGTGCTGACGCGGCCAATCGTGCGTTCCAGATCGCGCACCTTGGCAAGTTGCTGGCGAAAACTATCGAGGCCGAAGGAATTATTGATGAACGTCCGCACGGCTTCCTGCCGTTGTTGAATCGGCGCGACGGCGGCGAGCGGTTGCGAAAGCCATTGGCGCAGCAAGCGCGCCCCCATCGGCGTGGCGGTTTTGTTGAGCGCGCCGTAGAGTGAGGAATTGCGCGGCGCATCGTGATGCTGCGGCTCCAAAATTTCCAGATGCCGCAGCGTCGTGTAATCGAGCGTGAGAAAATCGCTGCGCCGATAAAACGAAATGCGCGTGAGATGCTTCACGTCGCGCCGCAGATTTTGCGCGAGGTAATGCAGCGCCGCGCCCGCCGCGCCGATGGCCGCGCCGCGATCTTTCAAACCAAAGCCGTCGAGCGTGGCGACCTTGAAATGTTCGCGCACGGTGAACACAGCGGTTTCCGGCGCAAACGTCCAGTCATCGTAGCCGCTGATAATTTTGAATGCGCCTTGCAGCAGCGCGCGAACTGCCAGCGCTTCGGTAGGAAAAATAATTTCCGCCGGACGCAAACGTTCTAGTTCCGTGAGCAGCGCGGATTCGTTTTCAAGTTCAGTCGTGAGAAAATCTCCCGTCGTCAAATCCACGAGCGCGAGGCCAAAAGTTTTTCCCGAAGGATTCACCGCCGCGAGAAAATTATTCCGCTCCGCGACGAGCATCCGTTCATCGAAGTGCGTGCCGGGCGAAAGGATTTGCGTGACCTCGCGGTTCACGAGTTTGCCGGGACGCGCTTCCTCGGTCTGTTCGCAGATGGCGACTTTGCGTCCAGCGCGCAGGACGCGGCTGATGTAATTATTCGCCGCGTGAAACGGCAGGCCGCACATCGGGATGCCATTGCGCGCCGTGAGCGAGAGGTTGAGCAGTTGCGCGCCGTCCTTGGCGTCGTCGAAAAACATCTCGTAGAAATCGCCGAGGCGGAAGAGCAGCAACGCATCCTTCGGCAGCTCGCCTTTGATACGGCGATACTGCGCCATCATCGGCGTGAGTTGGGCTTCGTCGGCCATGCGGCGGACACGTTACGCGGGAAATTTGCCGAGGTCGAAAGGAAATTATTAACCGGACGGCAATTTGAAGCGTCTGGAATTGCGTTGACTCAAATCATTTTTGGGTTCAAAACATTCGCCGTGATTTCCCCAAATTAAAACTTTATCCCCGGAGCACACCATGCCTGACAAAATTTCTTTCAAACTCAACGACAAGCCGGTCGAGCTGGCCGTGGACGGCGCGCGAGCGCTGCTGTGGGTGCTGCGCTCCGACCTCGCGCTGACCGGCACGAAGTTCGGCTGCGGTGAAGGCTATTGCGGCTGTTGCACGATTCTGCTGAATGGTCGCGCGGTGCGTTCCTGCCAGTTGCAGATGAAGGACGTGGCGGGCAAGGAAGTGACGACCATCGAAGGCCTCGCGAAAAATGGAAAACTTCATCCGCTGCAACAGGCGTTCATGGATCACGATGGGATGCAATGCGGTTTCTGCACGCCGGGCATGATCATGACCGGCGTAAATCTTTTGCGAATGAATCCCAAGCCGACCGAGGGACAAATCGTTTCCGGCATGGAGAAAAATTTCTGCCGTTGCGGCGCGCACTTGCGAATTGTCGCGGCGATTCAGCAGGCGGCGAAGGAAATGAAAGGAGCGAAGTGATGAACGCGAACGATTATCTCATCCACAATTTCCGCGACCTCGGCGGGGTTGAAGATATTTTCACCAGCAACCGCCGCGATTTTCTGAAGCGTGTCGGTGGCGGCATCGTGATTTTCATGGCGATCCAGGACGTGTTGCTCGCGCAGGAAGGCGCGCCGCAACGCAATCGTCCGCGTGCGCCCAGCGACTTCAACGCGTTTCTCCGCATCGGCGAGGACGGGCGCGTGATGGTGCTTTCGAGCAAGATTGAAATGGGCCAGGGCATCATCACGTCGCTGCCGCAGATGGTCGCGGAGGAACTGGACGTGCCGCTCGCGTCCGTGGACATCAAGCTCGGCGACACTGACGAAGTTCCGTGGGACGCGGGCACTTGGGGTTCGATGACCACGCGCGGTTTCGGCCCGCCGTTGCGCGCGGCGGCGGCGGAAGCGCGCGGCGTTTTGATTTCGCTCGCGTCGGAAAAATTGAAAGTGCCGGCGGAAAATCTCGTCGTGAAGGACGGCGTGATTTCCGAAAAAGGAAATGAAAAAAATTGCGCGACTTACGGCGAACTCGCGAAGGGGCAGAAAATTGAAAGGCATCTTGAAACGAAACCGCCGTTAAAAAAACCGGCGGACTTCAAGGTCAACGGCCTGTCCCACACGCGGCGCGACGGGGAGGCGAAGGTCAACGGCGCGGCCAAATACGCGGCGGACATCCGCGTGCTGGGAATGTTGTATGCGAAAATTCTGCGCCCGCCGATGCACGGCGCGAAGCTCAAAAGCGCGGACACTTCAGCAGTGAAGGAAATTTCCGGCGCGCAGTTACATCAGGACGGCGACTTCATCGCGGTGCTGCACGAATTTCCCGACGTGGCGGAAACTGCGCTTGGCAAAATCAAGGCCGACTGGGACAAGCCGGAAGCAAAGTTCGACGACAAAACGGTTTTCGATCACTTCCTAAAAATCGCCCCCGAGCCGCGCGTGCTGAAATCCGGCGGCGATCTGGACGCGGGCAAAACGTCATCGAAGAAAAAATTTGAGACGACGTATCTCGATGGCTACGTCGCGCACTCACCGATGGAAACACACGCCGCGCTTTGCCAGATCGAGGGCGACAAGGCGACGCTTTGGGTCTCAACGCAAAATCCGTTCGGCGCACGCGACAGCATTGCGCGGGCGATTGGTTTTCCCACAGAAAAAGTTCGCGTCATCACGCCCTACGTCGGCGGCGGATTCGGCGGCAAGACGGACAACCAGCAGGCCATCGAAGCCGCGCGGCTCGCGAAGGCCACCGGCAAACCCGTGCAGGTGATGTGGAGTCGCGAGGAAGAATTTTTCTACGACACATTCCGCCCCGCCGCCGTCGTGAAAATAAATTCCGGCGTGGACGATGCGGGCAAAATGTCATTCTGGGATTACGACGTTTATTTCGCCGGCGAACGCGGCTCGCAGCAATTTTACTCCGTGCCGAACCATCGCACCGCCACGCGCGGCGCGGGTTTTGGCTCGGCACGCGAGGTGCATCCGTTCGCGACCGGTTCGTGGCGCGCGCCCGGCAACAACACGAACACCTTCGCGCGCGAGGCGCACATCGAGGTGATGGCGGCGGGCGCAGGCGTTGACCCGGTGCAATTCCGTTTGGACAATTTGAAGGACGAGCGGATGATCCGCACGTTGAAAGCGGCGGCGGAAAAATTCGGCTGGACGCCCGCAAAAAAATTTCCAGGCCAGCGCGGATTTGGCGTGGCGTGCGGCATTGACGCGGGCACTTATGTTGCCGGAATTTGCGAAGTCGAAGTTGATAAAACCACCGGCCATGTGCAGGTCAAGCGCGTCGTCATTGCGCAGGACATGGGCGTGGTCATCAATCCCGAAGGCGCGCTCATCCAGCTCGAAGGCTGCGTGGCGATGGGCCTCGGCTACGCGCTCACCGAGGAAGTGCATTTCAAGGGCGGGGAAATTCTCGACACGAACTACGACAGCTACGAACTCCCGCGTTTCTCGTGGATGCCGAAGATCGAACACGTCTTCGTGAAGAACGACGACCTCGCCCCGCAAGGCGGCGGCGAACCCGCGATCATCCTGATGGGCGCGCTCGTGGCGAACGGCATTTACGACGCGACCGGCGCGCGGCTGCTGCAACTGCCGATGACGCCCGAACGTGTGAAGGCGGCGGTGGGGAAGATTTGAAATGGCTTACAGAATTTTTCTCGGGTAGTTAAATTTTAACTTCGTCACAAACCAGACGACAGCCGCGTAAAATCTTCCGGCGTGTCCAGGTCAAATTCCAGCCCGGCGTCGTCCACGGCGCAGCACCGGCGCGGAACGCCGGACGTTTCCAGAAAATCTTTCAGCGTCGCCACGCGGGAATTTTTCAGCGCCAGAAAAATTTCGCGCGGCAGCACGACGGGATGTTTTTCACGCCCGCTAAATTCCGGCTGGCAGACCGCGCCCGGATTCCGCGTGGAAAAATCCAGCAACGCGCGCAGGGTTTCGTTTTTTAGATGCGGCTGATCGCCAAGAATAATTGCCCAATGCGAGATTTCTTTTTCCCAGCCGTCCCAAGCCGCCGCACAAACGACAGAACTGAACATTCCGCGTTCCGGCTGCGGATTCGTGATGCGGTCTGACTTTGGAAAATCCAGCGCGTCCAGTTCCGCCGTCAACGCGGAATCGTTTTCGCGCCGCACCACGGCGATCTGCGCCGCACCGAGTCCGCGCCATTGCGAAATGATTTGGCCGATGACCGTCGTGCCGCGCCAAGGCAGCAGCAATTTGGGCCGGCCCATCCGCACGGATGCGCCTGCGCCGAGAATCACCGCGCCGAATCGTGCTATTGTCATCCGCCGCTTGTGCGGCAAACCGCCGCCGGAGTCAAGGCGGCGATGCGGCTGCCCTGAGAAATTCTAGGATCGCAAAATTTTGGGTGGTGTCTGAATTCAGAAACGGAGCGCGGGTCTATGACCCGCAGCGGCCACGCCCAAACCGAACCGTTGCCAATCAACGGTGACGTTCGGAAATCTGGAACGGCGGCGGCTCACAGAGCCGCGCTCCGCCAATTCAGGCACTACCAAATTTTGCCGCCGGTTGACAGGCAGCAACCGATGTGTTGAACTTCGCCTCCATGAATTTCTCTCATCAGAAGCGAAAAAGTATTTCTTTATTTTCATCTATTGGATTTTTCCTGTTTGCGTTCGCC
>JAYVQV010000383.1:0-5544 GCA_043776855.1 Limisphaerales bacterium
CGTTCCGCGCTCTAATTTCCCCCTTCGTTCTCCCGCCCCACCGGTTCGCTCATGGAAATGCTCTGGCAAGTTAAGAGCCGAATTCCGTAGTGGCACAGGCATCTTGCCTGTGAGTTCGTGGGAATGAACCCACAGGAATGAACTCACAGGCTGGAAGCCTGTGCCACTACGGCGGGCGTCGCCCGCCGGAAAATGTTTCACCCACAGCCTGAAACCAATCCCGTTGCCATTCGCGTGGATTCGCGTCCCTTCGCGGTTTCCACTTCGGCGTTCGGGTTAAGCCGGAACGATGCAGTTGGAATTACCCGGACAAACGCAGAGACGCAGAGACGCAGAGAACGCAGAGGTTCGCAGAGAAAACTGCCGGATAAATTTAGGCATCAAATAATGGTCAGGTTTTATTTCTGAAAACCTCTGCGGCTCTCCGCGTCTCTGCGTCTCTGCGTTTGTCCGGCTTTTTAGGTGAAACTTGTTTTTACTTGGCGGCCTTGGCGGCCTTCGCGTGAGGCATCAGTTTTATTGAACCGGTGCTAGGTGAAACTACCTAGCCCAAAATATGCGGCCACCACAATTACGCAAAACCGCGCGCGCCGTTAGAGTCATGGCAGTTCACCGCATGAAACCTATGGCTAAAAAACTTTTGATTGTAGATGACCGCGCGCTGTCGCGGCAGCTTGTGCGCCGCGCCGTCGCCACGCCGCACGACACCGTATTGGAGTGCGCCACCGCTGCTGAAGCCGTGCAAGCCATCGGCGTCTTCCAACCCGATTGCGTGATGATGGGAGTCTCGCTGCCCGCGCCGGGGGCGTTCACCGCCATCAAGTCCATCCGCAAAAAACATCCCGCAATCCGCGTGCTCGCCGTCAGCACGTTTGCCGAGGGCGATTTGCGCCGCGCCGCTGCCGAGGCGGGGGCGGCGGGCTACGTCACCACAGAAAATTTGTCCGAACTGTTTCTGCTCGCCGCCCCCGGCCGGCTGGTATTGAAAACCGCCGGCGTAAAAAAATCCCGCACCGCGCGGAAATAATTTTTTACAAAACCAAAAAAATAAAAGGCATCCAGTCATGTCCATGAAGTTAATGATCGTAGATGACCACGAAGGAATGCGAAACACCATCCGGCATCTGATCGCCGTCCCCGGCGACAACGTGGTGGAATGTGGCTCCGGCGATGACGCCCTGAAAAACCTGGGCGAGTTCAAGCCCGACTGCGTCACCGTGGATGTCACCATGCCCGGCCTGTGCGCCTTCAAGACCATCCGCGCCATTCGCGAAGCGCATCCCGCCGCGCGCGTGATTTGCGTGACCAGCCACGACCAGCCGGAATACCGCCGCGCCGCCTACGACGCCGGTGCGTCTGGTTTCGTGGTGAAGGATAATCTGGCCGACCTGTATCTGCTCGTCGCCACCAAGCGCCTGCTCTCGCGGTTGCAGTTGTGATTGGAAAAATTTTCCGTTGACCTCGCTCGTGGTTGTCAGGAGCATGACGCCTTTCCGAAAACCATGAATCAAAAAACCGACAAAGTTCTTTTCTGGGGCTGCTTCATCGCCCTCATCACCACCAGCTACGCCTTCATCAGCCGCATCACCTTGTGCACGGGGGCGTCCTTCGCCACCGAGTTCGGCCTCGACAAGGTCGCCGTCGGCGAACTCGTGGGCGCGGGCATCTGGCCATTCGGCGTGAGCATTATTTTGTTCAGCCTCTTCATTGACCGCATCGGCTACAAGGTCGCGATGATTTTTTCCTTCGTCAGTTATCTCGCCTACACCGCGCTGGCAATTGCGGCTTACAATTCCATCCACGGCGCGAGCGCGGAGAATTTATTGGCGGCGCAAAAGCACGGCTACCAGTTGCTTTATTGGGGCAGCATCATTCTCGGTCTGGGCAATGGAACCGTTGAAGCCTACGTCAATCCCATCGTTGCCACGATGTTCAACACGGACAAAGTAAAATGGCTCAACCGCCTGCACGCCGGCTGGCCGGCGGGTCTCGTGCTCGGCGGACTTTGCAGCATCGCCCTCGCGAGCAACAGCGACTGGCGCATCGCGCTCGGTTTGATTTTGATTCCGGCGATTATTTTCTTCCTCGTGCTGGTGGGAAAACAATTTCCGAAAAGCGAACGCGAACAGGCGGGCATCAGCTACCTGACGATGCTTGGTGAATTTGGTTTCTTCGGCGCGCTCGTCGGCTTCGGTCTCGTCGTGTTCCAGTTGGGACAAGTTTTCGGCTGGTCGCAGAACGTCAGTTGGATTCTCACCGGAGCCATCGCGGTTGGCTTTGGCGTTGTGACAAAATCTTTTGGCCGGCTCATCCTCGCGTTCCTCATCGTCATCATGATGCCGCTCGCGACGACCGAGATCGGCACCGACGGCTGGATCACCGGCCTGATGAGCGAGCCGATGACGGCGCTCGGCTACAACGCCGCGTGGGTTTTGGTCTACACTTCCGCCATCATGATGGTGCTGCGCCTCTGCGCCGGGCCGATCATCCACAAACTTTCACCCGTCGGTTTGCTCGCGACGTGCGCCGCGCTCGCCGCCATCGGCCTCACCGCGCTCTCGCACACCAACGGCAAAACGATGGGCGTCATCTTCGCCGCCGCCACGCTTTACGCCGTCGGCAAAACTTTTTTCTGGCCGACGATGCTGGGGTTGACCAGCGAGCAATGCCCAAAAGGCGGCGCGCTCACGTTGAATGCGATGGGCGGCATCGGGATGTTGGCCGTGGGCATTTTGGGATTCCCCTTCATCGGCGGCTTGGAGGAATCTTCCGCCACGCAAAAATTATCCGCCAGCAACCCCGCGCTTTATCAAAGCGTGACGAAAGAAAGTTCCTACCTGCTCGGCAAATACCAGGCCATTGACCCGGACAAAACCGCCACGCTCACGAGCGATACCGACAAGGCCGCCATCAAGACCGCCACCACCACCGGCCAGTTCAGCGCGCTCGGCAAGATGGCGTTCTTCCCGCTCTTCATGCTCGCGGGCTACCTCGCGCTGATTGCGTATTTCAAGACGCGCGGCGGCTACCAGCCGGTGCAGTTGGAGCAAAAATAAATCAACCGGAGAAAACGGAGGGAACGGAGAATAATTTCCTCTCTGTTTCCTCCGTTCGCTCCGGTTAAAAAAACCGGCTCAACATTCGCCGATGAACCAGTCTTCCACGCGCTTCCGCGCCCAGGGCGTTTTACGCAGGAACGTGAGGCTGGATTTCACGGTGGGATTGAATTGAAAACAGCGGACGGGAACGCGCCGGCTCATCTCGCCCCAGCCATGCCGCTGCACGAGTTGATTCAGAATCATCTCCAGCGTGACGCCGTGCAACGGATCGCGCGGATGGGCGGCGGGTTCAGTCATACGCGCAGCAGCGTAGGCCGGAGATTTTTTTCGGCAATGGCAAAGTGCGCGTCGGTCCACAGATGGGTGCCGCTTGACCCGGTTGCGGTCTGGCTCCCTCGCCTCGCGAGGCACGAGCGGGGCGAGGGTTGGGGAGAGGGGATTTTTATTTCGCAAACCATGGGGTTCCCCACCATTGGCCCCCTCTCCCCGGCCCTCTCCTCCATCCGATGGAGGAGAGGGAGCAAACAATCACAGTGTCAAGCTGCACCGTCCGCAGAATTTTTTCCGGTTCGCCGGGTCATCGCCATAATTTTTCTCCGGTGCTAATTTCACGGCGATGTTTGACGCCCTGAGCCGAATCCATGCCGTTGAATTGGGGAGCGCGCCCGCCTCGGGCGCAGCGGGTCGCGCCCACGCGACCCGCCCGGGCGGATGAAAACCAAACTTCATTCGGTTGGTCTTCGTGCGTTCGGGTTCGGCGCGAGGGCGCGCCGAACGACAGCCGGGGCGGCTGTGCTCCCCATTTTCTACGGCATCGTTCCGGCTGAGAGCCGGTCTGAAAATGTTGACATTGGATTCGTCCTCGTCCTCGTCCTCGAAACCGCACCAACACCGGCGAGGACGAGGACGAGGAGGATTGGCCAAGAACAGTTTTAAGCTGCACCCCACCGGATTGTCACCAGTAAAAGGGATTGGGATTCACGCCCGTTGCGGTGTAAATTTTCGCCGTCACTGATTATGAATGGAGCTTTCCGCCATCTGGCTGCCGCGCTGTTTTTTTTGAACTCCGCCTTTGCCCTGTTCGCCAACGACCCCGGCGGCGGCACAAATGGCGTGGGCGCGAACGTCACCTTCACCGACAACGGCACGACCGTCACGCTGGCCAATGGAATCCTGACCGCCACCATCACCAAGAGCAGCGGCACCATCACGTCGCTGCTGTATCAGGGGCGGCAGATGGTGAGCGGGAACATTTATTTCAGCGTGGACGGCGGCACGAGCTACGAAAATCCGGGGAACGGGGTTTTCGCCATCAAGACGAACACAACCGACCGGATTGATCTGGGCTTCAGTTGCACGCTGACGAACCATCACTGGTTCAACGCGGAAATCCACTACGCGCTCGGGCGCGGCGACACCGGGCTTTACGCCTACGCGATTCTCGACCACCCGGCCAGCTATCCCGCCACGAGCGTCGGCGAATGGCGCATGGTCTGGAAGATGAGCCAGGACCAGACGGAACGGATTTATGTGGACGACCTCCGCAACTGGCAGAAGCCCAGCTCCGCCGATCTCGCCAGCGCGCAGGCCACCGGCGTCGCGGAAATCCTCAAGCTCACCACCGGCGCGTGGGCCGGGCGATACACCTGCAAGTATATGTATGCGGTGGAGTATGAAAATGTCGGCTGCTACGGCCACGCGAGCAACCCCAACAAGGTCGGCGCGTGGGCGGTGTTCGGAAATTTTGATTACTTCAACGACGGTCCCACGAAGCAGGACCTCGCCCCCGCCGATGGCATCATCCACATTCACTTCGGACGGAACCATTACAACTCCTCCAGCACCACCTGCGCGGCGGGCGAGGCGTGGACGAAGTTCTACGGGCCGTGGCTGCTTTACTGCGACACGAATTCCGCCGGCGGCAACGCCTGCTGGGCGGACGCCAAGGCGCAGGTCGCGGCGGAGAAAGCCGCGCAGCCCTACGCCTGGCTCACGGGCAACACGAATTATCCGCCCGCCAGCGGACGCGGCGCGGTCAGCGGCACGTTCACCATCAGCGACCCGCTCAAGCCCGCGCTCGCCGTGAACACCAACGCCTGGATCGGCCTCGCGCAGCCGGACGCCGGCGGCAACTGGCAGTTTGAATCCAAGCGCTACCAATACTGGGTGCATCCCGCGAACAACGGCAGCTTCGTGATTCCAAATGTCCGCCCCGGCACTTATACGCTGTCGGCTTTCGCCGTCGGCGCGGTGGGTGAATTCACTTTTTCCAACAGCGTCACCGTGACCGCCGCGACGACGAATGCGCTCGGCGGCCTGGCTTGGAACGTGCCGCATCCCGGCGGGCAGATCGCGTGGGAGATCGGCATTCCCGACCGCACGGCGAAAGAATTTCGCCACGGCACGAACTACTGGGATGCGTTTCTGTGGGAGACCTACTCAAATGATTTTCCAAATCCGCTCACCTACAACGTCGGCGCGAGCA
>JAYVQV010000384.1:0-5535 GCA_043776855.1 Limisphaerales bacterium
GACCTCACGTCCGGCGAAGTGCGCGTGGACAATCCGACGCAGAATCTCGAAAGCTATTTCCTCGACGTGGTCAACAAAGCCCGCGCCGCGAACGAAACCAGCGGCGCGCAATCCGGCGCCCGCGTGGCCGAGTATCTCCGCGCCGGTGGTGACGTGAAGCCGCAGACGGAAAAAGTTTTGGAAAAGTTGTCTCTGCCGCAAGCCGCGACGCACGCCGTCAAGCCTGTCGCCGAAGTTGCCGCATCAAAAACGGACGACAGCAAGCTGGCCGCACTCACGCAGCCGACTGTCGCCCCCACGCCGTCACTGGAAAAAACCGCGCCGAAAACGGATGCGCCAAAGCCGGTGGACTTGGCGAAGGCGGATGAAAAACTTTCGTCGCTGCTGGGCGGGAAGAAATGAATTTTTATTTAACCGCAAAGAGCGCAGAGAACACAAAGAAGAAATCCATGAATTCCCGCCCCGCAAATTTCTTTGCGCTCTTTGCGTTCTCTGCGGTTAAACCATTTTGATTTGATGCAAAGAATTTTCGCCATCGCTGGATTGACGTGGAAGGCTGCGCTGCGGTTCAAGCTATTTCTTGTCATCGCGGTCTTGCTGATTGCAGCGGTCGTTGGTTTGCCGCTGGTCATCCGCGATGACGGCACGGCGCAGGGCTTCACGCAAATCATTCTCACCTACACGTTGAGCGCCATCACGGCGTTGCTGGGGCTTTCGACGCTATGGCTTTCCTGCGGCACGCTGGCGCGCGACATCGAGGAATGTCAGATCCAAGTCGTCGCCACGAAGCCGATTGCGCGCTGGCAGATCTGGCTGGGCAAATGGCTCGGTCTGGTGACGTTGAACGCGGCGTTGCTGGCGATTTCCGGCGCGTTTGTTTTTGGGTTGTTGCAGTATCGCGCGTCAAAACTTCCGGCGGACGTGCAGAAAAGTTTGCACGAACAGATCCTCGTGGCGCGCGGTTCGGCGAAGGAGGCGGACAGCAAGGCCGAGATTGAGGCGGACACCGACCGCATTTTGCAGAACCGCTTGAAAACTTCCACGGTGGAAAAAGTGGATGTGCCAGAAGTCCGCAAACAAATCCGCGAGATGGTGAAGGCGGATTTGCAGCTCGTGCCGCAGAGCTATCAGCGCATCTGGAAAATTGATTTAGGTTTCGCCAAGGAACGCCTCGCGGGCAAGCCGTTGCAGTTGCGGGTGAAATTTAATTCCGCGCAGAAAAGTCCGTCCGGCACGTTCACGCTGGTCTGGGCGGTCGGAACGCCGGAGCAACGGAAGCTCTGGCGCAGCGAACCGATGAGCCTCGCGCCGGACACGTTTCATGAATTTCCGATCCCTGCCGACTTGTGCGATGACAAAGGTATCCTGACGGTGACGGTGATGAATCCGAACCCGACGTCGCTGCTGTTCCCGCTGGATGAAGGCGTGGAGGTGCTTTATCCCGAAGGCGGTTTCGCGCTGAACTTCGCGCGCGGGCTGGGAATTATTTTTTGCTGGCTGGCGCTGATGGCGGCCATCGGACTGATGGCGGCAAGCTTTCTGTCGTTCCCGGTCGCGGCGTTTTTCTCGTTGGCGATGCTGACGGTCGTGCTGTCGAGCGGGATGCTGGCGGACGCGGTGGATTCCGGCTCGGTGGCGGCGGGCAACGAGGAGAAAGGCGAGGCCGGCCATTCGGCGATGGATATCGTTTTGATTCCGGCGTTCAAAGGCCTGCTGCAAATCATCAAGCTCGTGCAAGGCTACTCGCCGGTGGAAGCATTAAGCACGGGGCGCAGCATCACCTGGGGTGAATTGGGAATGGCCTTCACGCAAATCGTTCTGCTCATCGGCGGAATTTTCGCCGTGGTAGGAATTATTTTTTTCAACCGGCGTGAACTCGCCACCGCGCAAGGAACGCAATGATAACTTTGTTACAAGTTGCGGGTTGCAGGTTGCAGGTGAATGCAGCCGCGCGTGAATTTTTTTCAACTTTCAACTTTCAACTTTCAACCTTCAAACCAGTTTGAACCCGCGCGCCAAAAAAATTCTCCTGCTGCTGCTCGCCGCCGCGCTGCTGTTCAGCTCCAGCCGGATGCAAAAATCATTGAACGGGGATCGCGACCGGCTCGGCCTCACGCACGCCGCCGTTTTGGAAAACGCGCCGCCGATGCTGGCATTCACCACCGTGGCGCTCGGCGGTTTTCGTGGGCTAATTTCCAATCTGCTCTGGTCGCGCGCGAATGATTTGCAGCAGGACGACAAATTTTTTGAAGCCGCGCAGCTTGCCTCGTGGATCACGCAACTGGAGCCGCACTTCTCGCAGGTCTGGGTGTTTCAAGGCTGGAACATGGCCTACAACATTTCCGTGAAGTTCAAGGAGAATGGCCCCGGTGATTACAGCGACCGCTGGCGTTGGGTGCAGCGCGGCATCGAGCTGATGCGCGATGAAGGACTTAAATACAATCCGAACGACGTGCTGATTTTTCGCGAACTCGCGTGGCAATACCAGCACAAGATTGGCGCGAATCTCGACGACGCAAATATGTTTTACAAGATGCGTTGGGCGGATGAGATGGGTGGACTCTTCGGCGAGGAGGGGACGAATTATCAAAGCTTGGTTTCACCGCAGAATGAAACCGACCGGACGAACGCGCTGGTGATTCGTGAAAAGTTCAAACTGGAACCGGAATTCATCCAGTCCGTGGACGAACGTTACGGCCCACTCGACTGGCGTTTGCCCGAGGCGCACGCGATTTACTGGGGCGCAAAAGGTCTCGATCAGGCGCAGAAAAATCCCGCCAAGGTCAAGCCGGACGACCTCATCCAACTGCGCCGCATCATTTATCAATCCATCTACCAAGCCTTCAAGCACGGGCGCATCCTTTACAATCCATTCACGCAAAGCTACTCGCTCGGGCCGAACTTGGAACTCGTCGGCCGCGTCAATGAAGTCTATGAAACGATGGCGCGCGACGACGAGAAAAACCGCGACCACATCGAACGCGCCCAGCGCAACGCCTTGCGCGACTCGATTTATTTTCTGTATTCCAACAACCGCATGAGCGAGGCGCGCAAGTGGTTCAAGTATCTGGGCGAAAAATTTCCCGACAAACCCATCGTGGAGAACGACCCTGATTCCTTGCCGAAAAATCTGACGTTGGATGAATACGCCGTGGCCGTCGTGCAGATTGACATCGGCGAGACCTCGCAGGAACGCGTGACGCAGGCGGTGCAGGGACTCATCACCCGCGCTTACCTCGCGCTCGTGACGGACGACGATTCGCGCTATCAAAATTTTCAAAACCTCGCGACGCGCGTCCATGCCAAATACATGAAATCTACGGCTGGCTCCCGAGGCGAAACGCGCATTCCGTTGCCCGCGCTCGATGAAATGAAGAAGACCGTCGTGACCGATATGCTCAATCCGCAGGCCGGCCTGCCGCCGGAAGCCCGCGCCATCCTCCGCACCAAGCTCGGCCTGCCAGCGGAAACCGTCGCGCCCCCGGTGACGAATGCTGTGCCAAAAATTTCCGCGCCCGTTTCAACCAACACGCCCGCGCCCGCACAGCCCTGACTTCAATGGTAGGGACGACCTGCGGGTCGTGCTCCCCAGCCGCGCCGCAGTGCAGTGTCTTAATTTGCGGAGCGCGGCTCTGTGAGCCGCAGCGCACCCGCATTTCCGAATGCCATTGGTTTATTCCAAGCGTGCGGATTTGGCGCGACCGCTGCGGCTCACAGACCCGCGCTCCGTTACCAAATTAAGGCACGGCCTGCCGTTGCCCAAGATTGCCTCACGCCAATTCTCTGCTAACCTTCGCCAACTGTGACGAAGAAAAATCCTAGTTCCAAACCCCTGCGTGTCGGCCTGATTTCCCTCGGCTGCGCAAAAAATCTCGTGGACGCCGAGATCATGCTCGGCTCGCTGCTCAAGGGCGGCGTGGAGATCACCAATGACGCCGCGACTGCCGATGCCGTCATCGTCAACACCTGTTCCTTCATTGACTCCGCGCAGGAAGAAAGCGTGGACACCATTCTCGAATCCGTTGAGTTGCGCGACGCGAACCGGCGCGGTCAGGCGGTCATCGTCTCCGGCTGTCTCTCGCAACGGTTTCGTGAAGAGCTTCCCAAGCTCATGCCTGAAGTGGATGGTTTCATGGGCATTGATCAGGTCGCGCAGGTCGGCGACATCGTCAACAAAGCGATTGCCAGCCGCGCGGGGAAAATTCAAAACGGAAAGTGGAAAGCGGAAAGCGGAAAAATCAAACAGCGCCTCAACGAGTTGGAAAAGAATCGTCCACTCACTGAACACGACCACGAAGAATCCATCCGCGACACGGAAAAATTTGGTAAGACCAAGACGCTCATCACCCCCGCCCCAGACACCAGACGCCATCCCCCATCCCCCATCTTCGATGTCACGCAACGCCCGGTTTTCATTCCTGATTTCGCGACGCCGCGCTTCCGGCTCACGCCGAAACATTTCGCCTACGTCAAGATCGCCGAAGGCTGCAATCATCCGTGCAGCTTCTGCATCATCCCGCGCATGCGCGGTTCACACCGCAGCCGCACGCAGAAGGACATCGTCAAAGAAGTGAAGGCGCTCATCGCGGAAGGCGTGAAGGAGATCAATCTCATCTCTCAGGACTCGACTTACTACGGCTTGGATTTGCGTTCAGCGCATAGTGGCACAGGCATCTTGCCTGTGAGTTCAGCGACCGAACCCGAACACACAGGCCAGAGGCCTGTGCCACTAAAGCCATCCCGCGCAATTTCTTCGCCGGAAAAATTCACTGCTGCCGTGAAATCTCTGGCCGCCGATGCCACGACAATCTGCACACTTATCCGTGAATTGAATTCACTCAAAGGCGATTTTTGGATTCGCCTGCTCTACACGCATCCGGCGCATTGGACGGACGAGTTGATCCAGACGATTGCCGATTGCAAAAAAGTCGCGCGCTATGTGGACATCCCGCTCCAGCACATCCACGAGAATATGCTCGAACGCATGCGCCGCGAGACCTCGCAGCAATACATCGTGGATCTCATCGCGAAAATCCGCGCGGGCATTCCCGGCATCGCAATTCGCACGACGTTCATCGTCGGCTTTCCCGGCGAAACGGAAGCCAGCTTCAACGCGCTTTTGGATTTTATCCGCGACACCAAGTTCGAGCGCCTCGGCGTGTTCGCTTACTCGAAAGAAGACGGCACGCGCGCCGGTGCGATGGCCGGACAACTCACCGACAAGGTGAAACAAAAACGCCGCGAACAGGCGATGGCCGCGCAGCACAAAGTTGCTATCGCCGTTTCCGAATCTTTCGTCGGTCGCGAACTCAAAATCCTCATCGAAGGCGAAGCGAACGCCAAACAACTTCAAGGCGCGAATGTCAGCTCGTGGGAACACGGACTCATCCGCGAAACGGACAAGCACACGAGCCAGATGAAAGGCAATTATTTCGTCGGTCGCGGCGAAGCAGATGCGCCGGACATTGATGGCCGCGTCTATGTGCGCGGCAAACTTCCCATCGGCGAGTTCGCCAAGGTCAAAATCATCGGCCA
>JAYVQV010000385.1:0-5530 GCA_043776855.1 Limisphaerales bacterium
TCGCCGCCGAGCGCGTAAATGTAGCGGCCAAACTTCGTGTAGTGCGCCACGAACAGCGCGAGGAGAAAAATCACGACGTAGCACGTCGCCGTGAACGGGATGCTGACTTTGTCATTCAGCGGAATGGCGAGTTTCTCCGTGATGGTCTCCAGAAAAAACGGATGCGTGATGCCGAGCGATTGCGGCTGAACCATGAAACCCAGTCCGCGCGCGAGGAACATTCCCGCCAGCGTCACGAGAAACGGCGGCAGTTGAAAAATGCGGATGAGCAATCCCATTCCCGTTCCGAACAGCGCGCCGAGCAGCAACGCCAGCACGATGGCGAGCTGCGGATTCATTCCCTTCTCCACCACCGTCGCGATGAAGATGCTCGTGAACGCCACGACCGCGCCGACGGACAAATCAATGCCACCGGACAAAATCACAAACGTCGCGCCGATGGCGGCGACGCCGAGAAACGCGTTATCGCCGAAAAGATTTACCAGCACGCGCACCGAGCCGAAGTGGGGGAACGCCACGCAGCCCAAGATGTAAAGCCCGGCCAGCACCAGCCCGGTGGCGAGCAGCGGAATGTATTTTGTCGAAACGGGAAATTTCATGGGCAAAAAGTAAAAGCTCCAAGCACCAAGCGCGGCATGACAACGACGCTGCGTTCTCCCTCTCCTCCATCGGATGGAGGAGAGGGCCGGGGAGAGGAGGCGCGTTTTTTGCCAGCTAAAATCCCCTCTCCCCAACCCTCTCCCCGTCCGACGGGGAGAGGGAGCCGGAAGGAGTGCGCGAATGCGCCATCAAACATCCAACTTGGAGCTTGGCGCTTGAAGTTTCTCTGGAGCTTGGAGGTTGGAATTTGGTGCTTCATTTCACGCCGTCGCTTTCTTTTTGAACACCGCCGCCAGTTGCGCGCGCAGCTTCGGCGATTGCAGCAGGCACACGGCGAGGATCGCCAGCGCCTTCGGCACGGGCGCGATGTCCGCGCTGACGTTCCGCATATACATCGTGGTCGTGAGCGTCTGGATGAACAGCGCGCCAACAATCGCGCCCGCGAGATAAAATCGTCCGCCCGTCAGCGCCGTGCCGCCGACGACCACGGCGAGAATCGCGTCGAGTTCGAGAAACAGACCGGCGTGGTTCGCGTCCGCGCATTTGATGTTCGACGCGGAAACGAGTCCGGCAAATCCCGCGCACAACCCGGAGAAAACGTAAACGAGAAATTTCACCGTCGAAGCGTTCACGCCCGCGTAGGTGCTGGCGGTCTGGTTGTCGCCGACAGATTCAATGAATAAACCAACCGCCGTTTTTCGTGTCAGCAAAACTGTGAGGCCGAGCATCGCCATGCTCATCCAAACTGGAAATGGCAGGCCGAGCAAACTGCCGTTGCCGATGTAAGTCAGGCGTTCGTCGGTGAACGTGATGATCTGGCCGTCCGTGATGAGCTGCGCGATGCCGCGTCCGGCGACCATGAGAATCAGCGTCGCCACGATGGGCTGCACTTTGAAAATGCCGACGAGCAATCCGTTCCAACAACCCGCGACCACCGCCACGGCGAGCGACGCCGCGATCACCACCGGAAACGGCACGCCCGCTTTGTTGATGAGTTGCGCCGCGACCGCGCCAGCGATTGCCATGATCGCGCCGACGGACAAATCCACACCGCCCGTCGCGATGACGAGCGCCATACCCAGCGCGAGCAGCATCACTTTCGAGCCGTGATTGAGAATGTCAATCAAGACGCCGTAGAGCCGTCCATCGCGGACTTCGACGTGGAAAAATCCGGCGGTGAAGAAAAAATTAAACGCGAGCAGCAGCGCCAGCCCGGCCACCGGCCAGACGAGGCTGTGCCACCAGCGCACTTCGCGTTTTTGGAAACGGTTAGACATGATTGCAAAAAATTTGTGAAACGACCGCCCTCACCCCGGCCCTCTCCCCCGGGGAGAGGGAGAATTGTTCGCCGCCTTTTGCGAAAATCTGCGGCTGGATTTGCCGGATCATCGCCGGAGAAAACCAGCCGTTCAATAGCTGCCCCCTCTCCTGGGGGCGAGGGCTGGGGTGAGGGCGAGCGTCACACCATTCTTCCCCAGCCAGACAATTCGCCATCAAAGCAAGCGAACTGGAACAAATTGGAATTTGGAATTTCATTTCGCGTGTCCCGCAATCGTGTGCATGATATTTTCTTCCGAAATCTGTTTGCCGGTTAGCTCGCCGACTTTCGCGCGGTCGCGCAGCACGACGACGCGCTGCGAATCGCGCGCGACTTCTTCCAGTTCGGAACTGATGAACAAAATGGACATCCCCTGCTCGCGCAACGACTGCACGAGCTTCAAAATTTCCGCCTTCGCGCCAACGTCAATGCCGCGCGTCGGTTCATCGAGAATGAGCAGGCGCGGCTGCGTGGCGAGCCAGCGCGCGAGCAAAACTTTTTGCTGGTTGCCGCCGCTCAAATTCACGACCAACTGCTCCGCGCCCGGCGTGCTGATGCCGATGAGCTTGATGTATTTCTCCGCGAGTTCTTCCTGCTCCTTGCGCGGAATCGTCTTCAACGCGCCGCGCCGCGCCTGCAACGCGAGGATAATATTTTCGCGGATGGAAAGATTCGGAATGATGCCGTCCACCTTGCGGTTTTCCGGCGTGAACGCGAAGCCCGCGCGGATGGCCTGACGCGGCGAACTGAATTGCGTCGGCTTGCCATCCAATAACATTTCGCCCGTCTGCGCCTTGTCCACGCCGAAAATTAAACGTGCCGTTTCCGTGCGGCCTGAACCAAGCAAGCCAGCGAGGCCAACGACCTCGCCTTTGCCCACGGTGAGATTCATTCCCGTGACCGAACCAGCGCGACCGTAATTTTTCAGTTCGAGCAACGGCTCGCGTTTCGTTTGCGCCGCCGCATCGTCGTGCTGGATGGTGGGAACTTGCGAGAGTTCCTTGCCGATCATTTTGCTGACGAGTTCGGTGCGCGGGAGTTTTGCAGTTTCAAACTCACCGACAAGCTGGCCGTCGCGCAGCACCGTGATGCGATCCGAAATCGCATACACCTGATCCATGAAATGCGTGACGATGACAATGCCCAACCCTTCGGCGCGCAATTTGCGGATGACTTTGAAAAGTTCCTCGACTTCTTTTTCGTCGAGGCTGGAGGTCGGTTCGTCCAGGACAAGCAGCTTGCCTGAAACATCCAGCGCGCGGGCGATGGCAATCATCTGCTGCAACGCGATGGAATACGACGAGACCGGCTGCGTCACGTCCAGTTTCAAATCCACGCGAGCGAGCGCCGCCTCCGCGCGCCGCGCCATCGCGCCCCAACTGATCATGCCGAAGCGCGACGTCTGGCGACCGAGACAGATATTCTCCGCGACAGAAAGATGCGGGATGAGGTTGACCTCCTGATAGACCGTGCTGATGCCGAGCGCCTCGGCGGCCTTGGGCGACGCGGCATTGATGTCCGCACCATCGAGCCGCGCCGTGCCAGCGTCGCGCTGATACACGCCGGTGAGCACCTTGATGAGCGTGCTTTTGCCCGCGCCGTTCTCGCCCATGAGCGCGTGAACCTCGCCGCGCCGCACGGTGAAGTCCACCCCTTGCAGCGCCTTGACGCCGGGAAAACTTTTCGCGAGACCGCGAATTTCCAGCAGCGTTGTTTGTTCAGTTGCCATTTTTAACAGGAGCAAACCGAGGAAACGGAGGACAGAAATTCTTCTCTGTTACCTCCGTTCCCTCCTGTGAACTCACTTCAATACTTCCGGTTCGGCAATTCCGCCGCGGCCTGCGATTGCTCATAGACGCCTTCCTTGACGCCGGTGCGCTTCGGCAATTCTTTATTCGCCAGCACGTCGTTCACCGCGTCGAAAAGCTGCGGCCCGATGAGCGGATTACATTCCACCGTGCAGTTCAACTCGCCAGCAGCCATCGCCTCGAACGCGCCTTTCACGCCGTCAATCGAGACGATGATGATATCCTTGCCGGGCTTGAGACCGGCTTCCTTGATCGCCTGAATCGCACCGAGCGCCATGTCGTCGTTGTGCGCGAAGAGCGCGGTGATGTTCTTGGCGTCGGGGCTTTTCAGAAAAGTTTCCATGACTTCCTTGCCCTTGGCGCGCGTGAAATCGCCGCTCTGCGATTTGACAATTTTCATGTCCGCATTTTTCGCGAGCACTTGCTCAAAACCTTTTTTGCGATCAATGGCCGGCGCGCTGCCGGGCGTGCCGACGAGTTCGGCGATGACGGCCTTGCCGCCCGTGGCCTTCGCGAGCCATTCACCGGCGCGCTTGCCTTCCTCGACAAAGTCCGAGCCGATGAACGTGACGTAGAGCGAGTCATCCGTGACCTTCACCGCGCGATCAGTGAGGATCACGGGAATGTGCGCCTTCTTGATCTCGGCGAGCACCGGCTGCCAGCCCGTCTCCACGACCGGTGAGAACGCGATGACGTCCACGCCCTGCGCGATGAACGAACGCAACGCCTTGATCTGGTTTTCCTGCTTCTGCTGCGCGTCGGCGAACTTGAGTTCGACGCCGCGCTTGGCGGCTTCGGACTTGATGGAGTCGGTGTTGGCCGTGCGCCAGCCGCTCTCCGCGCCGATCTGCGAAAAGCCGACGGTGATTTTTTTATCCTGGGCAAACGCCGCCGTCGCGAACGCAGTCGCCAGCGTGAGTGCCGTGAATGTTTTGTTGAATGTTGTTTTCATAGTTGTTGGTTGTTGTCGGGAAATTATTTCTGCCCGTAAGTCGCCTTCGGCCCATGCTTCCGCATGAAATGTTTGTCGAGCAAAACGCCTTGCATCGGCTTTGTCTTCGGATTGATGCGCAATGTCTCGCTGTTCAGCTTCGCGATGAATTCCAGCACGCTCGCGTTGTGAACCGCGTCATGCACGTCCTTGCCCCAGGTGAACGGTCCGTGACTCGCGACCAACACAGCGGGATGTTGTAGCGCGTCGTATTTCAATTTCTTGAACGTCTCCACGATGACGTCGCCCGTGTTCGCCTCGTAATCATTTTTGATTTCCACCGCCGTCAGCTTGCGCGTGCAAGGCACATCGCCATACCAGTAATCCGCCTGCGTCGTGCCGTAAGCCAGCAACGGCTGGCACGCCTGCGCCCACGCCGTCGCGAACAAACTGTGCGTATGCACCACGCCGCCAATTTTCGGAAACGCGCGATACAAAATCAAATGCGTGTCCGTGTCCGAGCTGGGCTTGAGTTTGCCCTCGACGACCTTGCCGGAGTCCAGCGCCACGCAGACCATGTGTTGCGGTTTCATCTCCGAATACGGCACGCCGCTCGGCTTGATGACCATCACGCCGCTCGCGCGATCCACCGCACTGGCGTTGCCCCACGTCTGGATGACCAAGCCTTCGGCGACCAGATCAAGGTTCGCCTGGCACACTTCAGCTTTTAATTTTTCGAGCATAAATTCTAAAAAACTTTTTTAACCACGGATTAACGGGCAAGTGTCATTAGTAGTTGGTCAGGGAAGTGTCATTACTTCTAGGTCAGGTTGAGGCAAAGTTGCGGATGAAAAACTTTCTAAAAATGATCGG
>JAYVQV010000386.1:0-5515 GCA_043776855.1 Limisphaerales bacterium
GAGCTTCTCCTCGAACTGCGCGGACTGCGTCCAGATGCGGCTGTTGATCGCGCCCGCCTCGTAATCGGCAAGGTGCATGAGCGTGGCAAAATTTTGTCCAAGGCCGACCGGGTCAAAAATCGTGAACTCCACGCGCCCCGGCGGCGTGGTGGCGAGCAGGCGGAGAATGACATTGTTGATCGCGGCGAGCGCTTCGGCATCACCTTGCTTGTTCGTTTCAATCAACAGCGAGCCATGCTGCGGCTGCGTGAGCAGCAATGGCAACGACATGACGGCAGGGCAGGGCAGGGCAAGCCGCTTGTCTTTGGGCAGCGCGGTGAAAAACTTTTGCGTTTCAAGTTCCAGCCGCGCGAATTTGGCGGCGTTCAAGAATGACTGCGGTGCTTGCCAGTCGCGGGGATTGATCTGCGGCCAGTCGGGAAAATTCTTTTCCGCCGCGTCGCCCGCTGTCAGAATTTGTTCGCACAGCGGCAGCGCGTTCTGTTTCCAGCCCGCTTCCAGTTCCCGCCAGCCGTTTTGAAATTCTGTTTCCAGCCGCAGATTGTTTCGGGCGTGGGCGTCCGCCAGCAGCTTCAGGCTGGCCGCCGCTTCGGCGCGCAAGAGCGAGAGGGTTTCAACGTGCGCCTGCTGTGCACGCGCGAGCGCTGACTGGAGAAAATTCCCGTTTCGCTTTTCAAGCCGGGCCACGCGCGTCTCCACTTCTACCGGACGACGGTTCCGCGCCGCCGTGATTTCTTTCGTCCCGCGTTTCCACTCGGCGTTGACGGAGTTTTTCGTCTCCGCGAATTCGGCTTCAATCCGCGCCTGCTCGGACTGGAGCCAGAAGGCGGACTGATCGGGAGCAACATCTACCAAAAGTTTTGCGCGGAGAAAATCGGCGGTAATTTTTTTTGCAAGCGGCGCGGCGGAACGAGTTCCTAAAAAATAAACCACCCAAATCAAGACCACCGCCACGAGCGCGGCGATGGCGACGGGCAACGGAATGAAATGGCCGAGCTTGGGCAGCACCGTGACCGGGACGCCGATGCCCAGCAGCACCAATGTCAGCAGCCACAGCGGGGCGAACCGGAAAAATTGCGGCACAATAATTTTTTTGAACTGAACCAGATCGGCTTTGATTTTTTCGCTGGTGCGGCTGGCTTCATCTAACATTCCATTGCCGTCGCCAACGCTTTCCGCTTCCGCTGTCATTGGCGCATTCGCATTGCCAGTGGCAGGCTCCCTCGCCCCGCCCAAGCGGGGAGAGGGCTGGGGAGAGGGGGATTGAGCCGCAGACAAACCGGGAGCGTCCGAGTTATCGGAAGCCTTGGCCTCCTCTCCCCAGCCCTCTCCTCCCTTGGGGGAGGAGAGGGAGGAAGACAGCGCGTCGCCGTTTAATAGTCGCCGAAAACTTCCCACGCCGCCGAACGCGTTGCGCACGGATTTTTCCACCGGCTGAAATTCCGCCGTCGCCTCCGCGTGACGTTGCTGAAAATTTTCCACCGCCGCGTTCGCGTGCGCGAGGCTTTCATCGCGGCTCCGCTCGGCGGCGATCAGGCCTTGCTGCGCCCGGCGGTTACATTCCTCATCCTGCCCGCTGATGCGCGATGACAACTGCTCGCGGACACGGTGGTGAGCGCGGTTGATGCGCGCCGAGCGGCGGGCAAACTGCGCTTGCAATTCGACCTTGGCCGCCGCGAAGCCGTCCACTTCCGCGCCCTGCCGCAGGGCGCTGGCGGAATTCATCTGATGATCGGCGGCGGCGAACGCCTCGTTTGCCTTTGCGGTTCCGGCGCGGTGGGCGGACGATAATTTTTCCTCGCGGTCGGCAAAGTCTTGCGCGACCGCTTTCAAGGCGTCGAGTTGTGCGAGCAGTTCGGTGGTTCCCAAAAGATTATTCACATTCCCTCCGGATACGTTTGAAAAGTTCATCCAATTTTTCCATGGCCGTCGTCGCCTGATTCACGCGGGGAAAAAGTTCCTGCATGAACTCGCGTTCAAAGTGCGCGCTGCGCTGGTCGCGCCAGTGTTCCTTCGTGTCCGACCAGCGGACGGAAATGTCCTTGGTCAAACCTGCGAGCCGGCTTTTGCTGCCATTCAAATTCATGACGTGGTTTTTGTTTCGGTGGATGGCGGGGCGATTTGCGTGTAGGCGTCCAATGATTTGATCGCCTCGGTCAGGCTGATGACGCCCATGCCGAGATCGGTGGTGAGATAGCCGCGCAAGGATTCCACCTGCTTCACGAGCGGCTCGGCGAGACGTTCCAGTTCGAGCGCCCATTTTTTCAAGGCGGTGATTTTTTGTTCGGCTTCCGCGACGGCGCGCTGGGCGCGTTGCAATTCCATTTGCGCGAGGACGGTGGAATCATTCATCAGCGAAATTCGTTTGTTGAAAAGTTCGCCCTGCGCCTCCTCCAGCTTGCGACGGCGGCGGCGCAACTGGTCATCCCAAAATCCGCGTTGCTCGACTTGCAGCCAGTGCCGCATCCGCATGACTTCACCGCTGGCCTCGTCCAGCGCGGGTAGCATCTGGCCGAGATAAATGATCAAATCCGCCCGGAACGATTCCAGCGATTCAATGGAACTGACTTGAGCTTGGGCGGCCATGCTTCAACGCTGGTTCAGATATTCCTCGATGCGTTGCGCCTTGCGGAGCAGGTAGGGCGCGTGGGATTTGGAAAGCTCGTTGAATTTTTTGAGCGCCTTCATCGCCTGCCGGAATTCCTCGGCGAACTTCTCGTGCTCTTGATCCGACCAGGAGTCGCCCAGCGCCGCGAAGCGCGCGTGCAACATCGAGAGGCGGTTTTCCAAATCGGCGTTGAAGCGTTGCAGTTCGTCGGCGAACCGCCGCACTTTTTCGGGATCCATGATTGCCTGAGCCATAAAAATCTTTCAGTTGCGAGTTGCGGTAAATTGGCACATCACGCGGGCGAGCGCCACTGCAACCCGTGGCGAACTGATAAAATCATGTGCGCGACGGAAGGATTTTTGTATTCTCCGGCGTCCGCATAAGGAACCTATGACGACAACCACCGAATCTTCGCCGTCCGCCGCCGCCGTTGCGCCCAAGCGCAGCGACTTGGAAATCAAGGACGCGCAACTCATTTTCAATTCCGTCTGGCGCGAACTGGAGGCGAAGTTTGGCCGCGAGCAGATGCGTTTTCCCAAGGAGATTATCCTGCTCGGCGGCGCGCCCGGCGCAGGCAAGGGCACGAACACCAACTTCATCGCGAAGGGGCGCGGCCTGACTTGCCAGCCGATTGTCATCAGTTCGTTGCTGAATTCGCCGGAAGCCAAGGCGTTGAAAGATGCGGGCAACATGGTTGGCGACCGCGATGTGGTCGCGCTGTTGCTGCGGGAATTATTGCGCGAGGAATATCACGATGGCGTCATCCTCGACGGTTTTCCGCGCACGAACGTGCAGGTGGAATGTCTGAAAATGCTGGTGGACAAGATGCACGCGTTGCGCCGGGAATTTTACAACACGCCGTTGAGCATCCATTTTCGCCAGCCCACGATTCACATCATGGTGCTGTTCGTGGATGAAAAGGAATCCGTCGCGCGCCAGCTCAAGCGCGGACGCGAGACGCGCGCGCTCATCGAGGCCGCCGAGCGCACCGGCTCCGGTGAATTGCACGAGGATCGTCCCACCGACCACGACGAATCACTCGCACGGCGGCGTTACCGCGTGTTCAAGGAGCAGACGTGGGATGCGTTGCAGTCGTTGAAGGAAATTTTTCATTACCACTTCATCAATGCCCAAGGCCCGGTCAATGAGGTGGAGCAAAACATCCTGCACGAGCTGGAATACCAAAGCACGCTTGAGCTGGATTCCCGCACCGTGGATCGTTTGCGCGGCGTGCCGGTCGCCAGCCAGATCATCATTCACGCGCGCCAGGAACTCGTGAAACGGCTCGACAGTTACGAGTTGGAACACGGCGAACTGTTCGCCAGCGTGATCCATTTCATCGAGGAAAAAATTCTGCCGATAGTTTTGCGCCACGCCATCACCGGCATCGCGCACATCAATGCTGAGGATAAGCTGTTGGAGTCGCCGGTGGCGCTGGCGATGTTGATTGATGTCTTTTCTGAGCGCGGTTATCACGCCGCCGTAGATCTGCACCGGATAGAAATTCCCGACAGCATTGACCTTGCGACGGGCAAGGTGACGTGCCGCATGAAGAAAGTTTTCCGCATCGAAATCCGTTTCCAAGGCTCAGAGATCCGGCGCGGGTGAGAAGTTTTGCGGAGCGCGGAGCATCGCTGCGCGAGTTGGTCTTTCGGCGATTCTGGCGGAGCAATGCTCCGCGCTCCGATCAAGCGAAAGCAGTTTTCAAACCCGTTCAGCGGAGCCGGATGCCCCGCCTGCCGGCGCGAGGATGCGGTCGAAGATCATGATCTTCTGCCAGATTTTCCGCGAGAGTCCGTTCGTCAGATTTTCAATCTCATTCACCGCGGCGAGCGTCACCGGGTCGTCAAAATTCTGGATGTAGAGCGCGGAGATTTTGCTGATGAGCGCCAGCAGGTCGCTGCAATGATCCAAGTATTTGATCAGCTCCGCCGGATTCTGCGGACGCCGGGCTATGCGCGCGGTATCGGTCAGCGGCTCGGCGATGCGTTCGGGATCCTTGGTGAGCTGGTGCATGTCAATGATGTGCGCCAACGCCCGCAGTTCGTGAATGGCCTTGAGCGCCTTGCGCCGTTTTAGCCGCGTTTCCAGCGTGAGAAAAAAGAACGCCGCGATGCCGATGAACACGACTTCGTTTATCGCGGCGTCCAGCCCCTGCAAAAATTCACCGATGCTGCCGACGGTCATCTGCACCTTGATGTGCGTGACCACGCTGACGATGATGAGCAAAATGGAGACGATGCCGCCGCCCGCCAGCACGCGCAACGGCCAGTGCGCTTTCGCCAGCCACGCGGACAATCCCGCCGCCTGCTCGCTGACCGCGAGAATTTCCCCGGCCACTTTGCTCAAGCCCGAGTCGGTGAAGCGTTCTGCAATCTTCACCTGCGTCGAGCGGCAGGTCTCGACGATGAGGTCGGCATTGAGGTGGCGATACATGGTAGTTATTCGTCGGTCGTTTCCGCCTCGCCCAATGCCAGCCGCGCACCATGACGGACGTGCAGGACATGAACTTCGCTTTCCGTCACGGTGAATAAAATGCGGTATTTATGCTGACGACGGCCATGAAAGATTTCTCGGATGCCCCGCTGCAACGATTTATTTTCCGGTGCCAGCGGTGCGCGTTCCGGCAAAATTTCCAGCGAGCCAATGGTGTCATAAATGTCGTTGAACCAACGCTCGGCAAATTTCGGGTCGCGTTCGGCCAGCCAGAAGTGCGCCGCTGCGATGTCCTGCTGCGCCGGCAATTCGACGATGACGCTCCATCGCTTCATTTTTTGTCGCGCGGAATTTTATGCTTGGCGCGGATTTCATCCAGTGCCTGGCGGAATGGTTTTCCCGTCCCGGCATCCATCGCGTCCAGCCCGCGCTGGATGCCACGGATGGCATCAATCGTCTCCTCGTAAGCAG
>JAYVQV010000387.1:0-5509 GCA_043776855.1 Limisphaerales bacterium
GAGGAGAGGGCCGGGGAGAGGAGGCCAATGGTTTACGAAATAAAAAATCCCCTCTCCCCAGCCCTCTCCCCGCTCGTGCCTCGCGGGGCGAGGGAGCCAGACCGCAACAGGGTCAAGCTGCACCGCCAATGGGTAGTGGGTCAACTTGCGGAGCGCCGAGCATTGCTCGGCTTGAACGTAGATGCGGTTCCGCAACGTGCCGAGCGATGCTCGGCGCTCCGCTCGTAATTTGACCCACTGCCCTCCAATGGCTCTACTTGTTTGCCCCCTACTTCTCGGCTACCCTCCGCGCCCATGAATTTTTCCAAATACCACGCGCTCGGCAACGACTACCTCGTCATTCACCCAAAAGATTTGCCCGCGCCGCTCACCACCGAACAGGTCAAAACGATTTGCCACCGCAACTTCGGCGTCGGCTCGGATGGAATTCTCCTCGGCCCCCTGCCCTCCACGACCGCCAAGTGCGCGCTGAAAATTTACAATCCCGACGGCAGCATCGCCGAAAAAAGCGGCAACGGCCTGCGCATCTTCTCGCGCTATCTCTGGGACATCAAGTTCGTGGGCAATGAAGAATTCGCCATCCAGACCGATGGTGGCCTCGTTCGCTCAACAGTGTTCGACAGCGGCGCGATGGTGCGCGTGGAAATGGGCAAGGTCAGTTTCGACAGCGAGAAGATTCCCGTCACCGGCGCGAAACGCGAAGTCATCAATGAAAAGATTTCCGTGGGCGGACGCGAGTTCACCTACTGCGCCGCGACCATCGGCAACCCGCATTGCGTCATAGTGGGACAGGCTTCCAGCCTGTCTCGAACGAGTGAAGCTCTGCTGGAAATCAGCGAAGCGATGGCAAAAGAATTCGGGCCGGGACTGGAAACGCATCCAAATTTCCCGCGCAAGACCAACGTGCAATTCCTAAAAGTCCTCGACCGCGCGAACATCCAGATCGAGATTTGGGAACGCGGCGCAGGCTACACGCTGGCGAGCGGCAGCAGCAGCAGCGCAAGCGCGGCGGTCGCGCACAAGCTCGGCCTCGTGGACAAAAACATTTCCGTCCACTGCCCCGGCGGCATCATCCAGATCGAGATCCGCGACGGCTTCGACATCCTGATGACCGGCAGCGTGACGAAAGTTTCCGAAGGCGTCATCAGCCCGGAGATTTTTTCGGTGAAGGTTTGAATCGCGTGGAAAACAAAAAATCAAGGGTCATTCCAATTTGCACAGTAATTGCCATTTTAATTTTGGCAACGGCTTTCATTTTTTTGTTTCCGTTTCATTCATCAACGGCCGTTCAAATCTCGTTTGTCGGCAGCACCAACGATCCTGTTCTCGGCCCAGCGGCAATTTTCAGCGCGACGAATGCAAGCAGCAGTAAGATTCACTTTTATGCTTGTCCGCTGCAAACCCAAATGCACGGTGCTTGGTCGCAATTGCTTCGCGGCGGGCGTCCACTAGATTTGCCGGGACACTCATCAATAAAATTCACCGTGGTTTACGATACCAATAGTGCCTCGTGGCGAGTTCCGATCCGTTGGTGGTATGACGATAGCGCCAATGTTCAGTATTTTTTGTATTGGCGAAGCGTGGTGGAGGTAAACATTTGTTACAACTGGCAATCATTGATTCAAGGCAGAAAACCTCACTCCATCCTCGGCAGATTCGACGACTTCGGTTATTCCCACATCAGCTACTCCCCGGCGGTGACAAACAAGTGACGAGAAAATTTCAGTATCGCACTTTATCCGTCTTGGTCTTCCATTCCGAAAAAACTTTCAACGCCTCCGGGCGCAGCAATTGTTTCATCGGAATGATGCGTTTAGAAATCGGAATGGAAACTTCGCGGCAGGTCAGATCACCATCAGCACAATTCTCCTTCCGGCATCAGTTTGCCGGCCCCGCGCAATTCTTTCAACTGATGGACAATGTCTCGCCAATACTGCCGGTCTTTTTGTTGCAACTCCGCAATCCGGCCTTGGAAAAATTCTCCGACACGACGTTCAACGGATTCCGCCACTTCACCGCCAGCCAATGACTGCCGGCCAAATTCGCCAACCTCCCGGTCAAACTGTTCCGTGACAACGCCCACGGCGGCGGGCTGTTCGGCGAAGAAAACCGCCAGTTCCGGGAGGGTGAAAATATTGTGCAGCGCCCAGCTAAAATCATCGGCGGTTCCCGCGCATTCCGGCTGGTCAAACCACGCGAGCGCAAGCTTGCTGATGATGGGGTAATCTTCGAGGCGCTGGGTTTTCTTCAATTCAACCAATGGCTTGATGCCGATGGTCTGGATTACGCCCCACTCCGTTTCCATCCGCCGCGCCGTTGCCAACGAGCCGGCGAACGAACCGGCGCGCGGCGGGCGGCCCATCACGTCCAGATAAATTTCGCCAGCATCACCACCCGGCAGGATGAAATGAAAGCCGTGGCCTTGCTGAAGATGCTCGACCGTCAACGGCGGGGTCAGCTTGTAGTAACACGCCTGACTTTCACGCAGCACCGCCATGAAGCGGTCGCAATTTTCTTCCGTCGGGTTGATCCAGAGATCAATGTCTTCAGAAAAAGTGGCCGCGCCGTAAAGCACCGTGGCCTGGCCGCTGATGAGCAGATGCTCGACACCGTTCCGGTCAAGGTTTTGGAAAAAGTTTGCGATCATGCACGGCCTTCAAGTCGGGAATCCGCGAACGCATCTGCCAGCTCCGGCGCAACCGCTCGCGGGGCGTCAGGTGCCGCCACACCTCGGCTTTGTAGGGCGAAACCGCCTCGCTCAAACTCATGCTCGCGACCGTTGCGTCAACTCGTTGCTGGCTGGCATTGGCGTGACCCATGCAGCAACGATAATCATTATGCGCATTTTATCAAATCCAATTCCCGGCGGCTTTAGTAACACACCTTGTCCGCCTTGCTCTTCCATTCCGCAAAAACCTCCAACGCCTCCGGGCGCAGCAGTTGTTTCATCGGGATGAGCCGCTTGGAAATCGGCTTCGCCACTTCGCGGTAAATCAAATCGTCATCAAAATTTATTTTCGCCGCGTCCTTGCGCGTGTTGGCAAAATAAACTTTTTGGAAGCGCGCCCAGTAAATCGCCGAGAGGCACATCGGACACGGCTCGCAACTGGTGTAAAGTTCGCAGTCATCAAGCTGGAACGTCTTGAGTTTCTTGCACGCGTCGCGGATGGCCGTGACTTCGGCGTGCGCCGTCGGGTCGTTCGTGGACGTGACCTGGTTCCAGCCGCGCCCGACGATTTTGCCTTGGCGCACCACGACCGCACCAAACGGCCCGCCGCAGTTCGCCCGCATCTTTGAAAGCGAGAGCCGGATGGCTGCCCGCATAAATTTCTCCTTCATTTTTTAATTTAACCACGGGTGGCCGCGCCGAAGCAAGCCGCGAAGGTGCGGGCAGTTGTCGCAGTTTTTTTTTGCGGCGAGTCGTGGCAGCCAAGGGACGGTCTTGAGCAAGATATGTGTTGTTGATGTCAGCAAAGGGGATTAACGTTCATGGCAGAAGAAATTCACCCATGAAAACGATCTCCCACCAAAAAAACAAAGCGGCGGCTTGCATTCTCGCGGCAGCGTTCGGTGTCGGCGGACTGTTTAGCATCAACAGTCGGGCCGAGGACGCCTGGTTGGCTCCACCCACGGCGGCGCAAAAGGAAAATCCCGTTTCCACCGACCGTTTTTCGCTCGCGGCGGGCAAAAAACTTTACGCCTTGGCGTGCGCGGCGTGCCACGGAGACAAGGGCAAAGGCGATGGTTCTGCCGCCGCCGCGCTGACGCCCAAGCCTAAAGATTTTTCCGACCCGAAAATTTGGGATCAGTCTGACGGCGCACTGTTTTGGAAAATCTCGGAAGGCAAGACGCCGATGCCGCCGTTCGGCACGGCGCTGACGGACGAGCAGCGTTGGACGTTGGTGAATTATTTGCGGACGCTGGCACCCAAGCCGGCGGCCGCTGCGGGCAACCTTAAACCGGAGAACAAACCATGAAAATGATGACCACCTTAATCGCGGGCAGCCTGCTGCTGGCCGTTGGCAGTTTCGCGGCGGAACCGTCAGTCGCGAATTCTGACCAGTATGTTTCCAAAAAAGATTACGACGCGCTGAAGCTGGAGTTCGAGCAGATGAAAGACCAGATGCAGGCGCTCACGAAGCGGAACGCCCCGGCGATGGATGGTGCGGCTTACGAAGATTTGTCGAAGCAGGTCGCGGAAGCCAAGCAACTGGCGAAGGACTCGCTGCTGGGCAGCACGAAGTTTCATGTGGGCGGCTACGCGGCGGCGGGATTTTCTGATGTGCGCGGCGGCGACGCGGCGTTCACGGCGAACTTCAATCCGATTCTGCTGTGGAAGTTGAGCGACCGTTTGCTCTTTGAGGGCGAACTGGAATTGCAACTGGAAGGCAACAGCACGAGCACGGCGCTGGAGATGGCGCAGATTTCCTACCTGCTGAACGACTACATGACCATCGGCGCGGGAAAATTTTTGAACCCGATGAATTATTTCGTGGAGCGGCAGCACATGGCGTGGGTCAACAAGCTGCCGGACAAACCGCTGGCGGTGTATGACGGACTGCTGCCGGAATCCATGCTGGGCGTGCAGTTGCGCGGCGCGATTCCAGCGGGGCCGACCAAGTTTGGCTACGCTTTCTACGTCGCGAACGCGCCCGCGTTGATCACCAGCGCGGATGACGCCAGCACGATCGGGATGCTGGAATATGACAATTTTGACAATGCGAACGGCCACATCGCCGTCGGCGGACGCGTGGGATTTTATCCGATCCCGGAATTGGAACTGGGCTACGGCTTTCAACTTTCCGACGTTGGCCCGGCGGGAAATTCGGCAGACGCGCTCATGCAATCTGTGGACTTGAGCTATGTGCATGACTCCAGCCTTTTGAAAGGCGTCGTCAATTTTCACACGCAATGGGTTTGGTCGCAAATCAGCGGCGTCAACTATGACACCGGCGGCGGCGCGTTCACCTTCCCCAACCGTCGCAACGGCGGCTATGTGCAACTGGCGTATCGCCCGACTCATTTTGATAGCGCGCTAGTCAGGGATTTCGAGCCGGTCATCCGCTGCGACCGCTTGAGCCAGGCGCAGACGCCGGTCGGCTACGACCAGCAACGCTGGACGTTCGGACTGAATTACTGGCTCGGTGCCAGCACGGTCGTGAAGGTGGCGTATTCGGTGGATGACAAAACCGCCGGCGCCGGTAACGCCGATACATTCTGGCTGCAATTCGCGATGGGCTTTTAATCCAAAGGAACAATATGAAAACAAAAAATCTTTATTTGTCGTTTGCGGGAATCATTTCCCTGCTCGCGGTGGCGGTCATCGTCGCCGGTTGTTCGACGCCGTCAATGCGCGCCGATAAAAAAACGGCGACGCCCGAACTGGCGCTCGCCCCCAGCGGTGCGCAACTGTGGTCGGAGAGCTGCCAGCATTGCCACAACTTCCGCTCGCCCGGAACCTACAGCGATGCCCAATGGGAAGTCATCATGCTCCACATGCGCGTGCGCG
>JAYVQV010000388.1:0-5494 GCA_043776855.1 Limisphaerales bacterium
CGGTCTTGCCCTTGTCCTCGGTGAGCGCGACGGCGTAGGAATTATTGGTGGCCGTTTCAAATTTCCACGAGGCCGGGCTGTCCTTGTCCTCATCTTCCACCCACGTCCCGGCGAGGCGCGCATCGGTGATGACATCTTTGTCGGTGTAAAACGGATTCACCGACGGCACACACGCGGCGATGAGGGCGACGAGAACGAACAACGGAAGGAGAATTTTTTTCATGCACAGATTAAACACCCGGCGGCACGGAATGTTCAATGGAAACTTGTTCACTCAACCGCTGCCGCCGCCAGAAACCCCAGGCTCCCAGCGCCACCGTCGCCAGCGCGATGACTTGGTAGCCGGATAGTCCCGCGACGACCGGCGGCGTCTCACGCAGAAATTCGTGGGCGAACCGGAACGCGCCGTAGGCCATCAGATACAGGTGAAAATGCTGGCCGGGCAAAATTTTTCTGGCGCGTAAAATCAAAACCGCCACCAGCGCCAGTGCGTTGAAAATGAATTCCACTTGCGACGCCGGCCAGCGCGCGGCGCCCTGCGCGTCGGCGATGGTGAACCAGCTCGCGGCGCACATTTTGCCGAGGCAGCAGCCGTGCATCATGCAACCCACGCGGCCCAGCATGATGCCGACGGGCGCGATGAGCGCGAACCAGTCACCGGTCGTGCCGGAATATTTCAGAAATTTTTTCGCGAGTTCCACCGCTGCGTAGCCGCCGAGCAGCGCGCCGGTGATGCTCTTGCCGGTGGCGAGGATCACCCAGCGGTTTTCATCGTGCCAGTGCAGCCAGCCCTCGGCGGCGAGGTAGGCGAGCTTGGCACCGAGGAACGCACCCGCGAGCGCGGCGATGTAGATGAAGACAAGCCGTTCGTCCCGCCGCGCCACGCGCGACCAAAGGAGGATGCTCGTGAAAATTCCCGCGAGCATCAGCCAGCCGTAGGCGGTGGATTGTGGAACGGGCATCGCAGCGAATTAAAATTTCATCCCCGTCAACAGCGCGCCGCAGCCGAAGAGGAAGGAAACAAATGCGTTGAGGAGCATGAAGATGACACCGCCAAGGATTGCCAGCCCCGTTCCCCGCCGGAACAGCATGAAGGACGCGGTGAAGCAACAGGCGATGCTGATGATGCAGCCGGCGATGAACACAGCGGCGGAAGGTTGCGAACTGTTTCCACCCGCCAGCAGCGTCCACATAATCAGCAGCAGCACTGACGGCAAAAACGCCAGCGCCAGCGCGCGGGCCGGGGATTTTTTCTGCGGCGATTCGCGGGGTTCATTTTGATTCGGTTCGTCGCTCATAAATTTATTTCGTTTTGCAGTCCGCGAAGCCGGAGTAGTAGCGGCAGAACGAATCCAATTTTCCATCCGGGCGGATGACGTGCGTGCAGCAGCGGTCAATGCGGTCCTCGTCCCACGTCGCGGCGTCCATGAAGGGCTTGATGAAGAGCCGGAACGTGTGCGATTCGTCCAGCTCGAACTGCTTGAGCAGTTCGCCGAGCGGCTCGGATTCGCAGCCGCATTTCATCAGGTCTTCCAGTTTGTAACGGACTTTGGTGCCGAGAAAATCCTGCACGTTTTTGAAATCAATGAAGTCGCTGACGGAACGGATTTCGCCGCCGACTTTCAACAAGTAACCAATCGTCGCGCAGTTCGGATCGCCGCAGGGCAGCGGCGTGAAGTCATCGAAGCGCAGCTTGCCCGCTGACTGCGCGACGGCGGCGAGGATGATGTCGGCGGTGTTTAATGGGGTTTTGGGTCTGGGGTCTGGGGTCTGGGATGAAGCGGCGGGGGTGCGTTGGAGTTTTCCCAAGACCCCAGACCCTATCCGCGAGACCCTCCCGCTTTGGAACATCGGCTGGAACGCCACGCCGCGCACGTTCGGCCAGCGCAGGCCGAACTCAACCGTCTCCCAAAGATGCGGCAAGTTTTCCGGCGTCACGGTCATGGCGAGTGTGACGGGCAGTTTCATTTCGCGGCAGGCTTCGAGGCACCGTTCGCGCGTGGCGCGCAGGTCGGCGCCGCGCAGCAGTTTCTGCCCGGCTGCCTGCACGCCGTCGAACTGGAGATACAACTGGCATTTCCCGTAGCGAAAAGTTTTAGCGAATTCACTGGAAAATTTTTTGTCATGCGCGATGCGGACGCCGTTGGTGTTTAGCAAAACGTAATCAATCTGCGGATGATCTTGCAGCCAGCGGAGCAGCTCAAAAAATTGGGGATGCAACGTCGGCTCGCCGCCGGAGAGCTGGAGAATTTCGATGCCGCCTTTGCGATCAATCACGCCCTGGATGCGCGCCTGCAATTCGGCGAGCGGCACGGCGTCCACTTTCGCGCCCGTGCCAAGCGGCGAATCGGCGAAGCACGTCGGGCAGCTCAAGTTGCAGGAGTTGACGATCTCAATGAGCGCGAGGCAGGTGGAAAGTTTTTCCATGACGCCGAGCGCCGCGCCGGGTTCGGCGTTGCGACCGAGCGTGCCGGCGGGCGAACCGTCGGCGGCGCAGCAGGCTTGTCCGCCGCAACCAGAGTTTTCAGCTTTGCCTTTTGAGAGCCAGTAAAAGCGCGCGTCGCTGGCGATGCACACGCTGGCCTCGCCATGTTGCGGACAGGTGCGTTTGAGAAAAACTTTGGGCACGATGCCGCCGGTGCGCCAGACTTCCGCCGGACACGCGGCATGGCAGACGGGACAGCGCGAGGTGGTGCGCTTGAGGAGTTCGTCGGTGAGCTTGAAAGTTTGCGGGGCAAGAATGGGCATAGTTTGCAATTAATGTTTTGGAAGCATCGCGCCGGCCATGCAGCCACCGAAGCAAAGCGTAAAGCTCAACGCCGCCAGTGCCATCGTGATGAGCAACTGGGCGAGCGTGGAATAACCGCGCTGTTGATCCAGCATGGCGGCGCAAATTTTTCCGGCCAGCAAACTTCCGCCGAAGGTGGCAACCACCATCAAACTACCTAAGTTGCCGGCGAGACTGACAAAGGAAATCACGGCGGGTGCAAACAGCACGGCGAAGAAAAGCGGCCAGCTTATTTTTGCCAAGTCAACGGACGGGGTTGATTCTCCACTGAAGTCTCGCCCGCAAAAGCGACAGCAGTCCGCCGAATAATTTTCCGGCTGTTCCTTCTGGCAGTGCGGGCAGGTCATGGTTTGGTTTGACGATATTTCATCCAGCGCAATTCATTGGCAAGGGAATTACTGTTTGGCCGCCGCAGGTGTCGGGTGAAATTCTTTCAGCCACGCCGGGCCGGGGCCGTAACCACGGATGGAAGTGTCCGGCTGGCGTTTGAGGCTGATGGTTTTCGCGAGCAACCATTCGAGGCCGCTCCAGAAACGAACCGCATCCAGCACCGGATTGAGCACGTTCGTGATAGTGCAGAAGTGGCTGTTCTTTGGATCGGTGTGGTGCAGCGCGTGATGCCGGGCGCTTTGCAAAATTTTTATGTCCTGCAAAAAAGAAATGAGCCGTCCATTTTCCTTGCGCGTGCGGTGCTCCCATTTGTGAAATTCGTTCGCGTTGGCCGAGAGGATGGCAAACAGCCAGACGTGCCACGTCAGCCAGCCCACACTCCACGCGCCGACGACGATGAGGGCGGAAAATAAAACCAAGTCCCACGAGCTTTGCCACCAGGTGTGGCGCGTCATGAAGCGCGGGTAGTGGTGATGCACGATGTTCGGGCGGCCAATGTATTGGCCGACGAGCGGCGTGGTGTCGCGGATATAGGCGTCTTCCAACCAGTGAACGAGTCCGGCCACGAACTCGGCGGCAAAAACCGTGGCGGCAAACTCGGCGAGGAAAATTAAAGTTGTTTTCATGCCTCCGTTGTAACCCGGCATGAGTCCGCCGCGTGAATTGATAAAACTTCCGCCGCATCGCCTGCATCAATTGAAGCGAGTTTTACTCCGCCTTCAATTTTCCCAACGGCTTGCCTTCGCGCTGCAAAATTGTCGCCTCGACTTTCGGCACATACATCTGCGTTTCCGCCGGCAGATGCGTGGCGATGCGCGCGTAGCTTTTTGCTTGGTAACGCTTCAACGTTTTCTGCAACGTGCCTTCGCCGCAGTTGTAAGCCGCCACCGCCAGCCGCCAGTCGCCAAACATCTGATGCAGATGGCGCAAATGTTTGGCAGCCGCGCGGGCGGCGGGTTCCACTTGCTTGCGCTCGTCGAACGGCCAGAGGCTCAAGTCATATTGCTTCGCCGTCGCGGGCATGAGTTGAAACACTCCGAGCGCGCCGACCGGACTTTCCGCACGGCGGTCAAAGCCGGATTCCACTTCCGCGAGCCAGACGAGTTCCGCCGGAACTTTTTCGGCAACAAAAATGGGCTTCAACTGCGGCACCAGTTCCGTCGCCCGCTTCGGCCACGGCGCGGTGGGTGCGAGTTTCTGAATCCAGATTTCCTGCTCCGCCTTGAACGTCGGATTGGGCGCGACGACGGCGTTCGTCTTGGGCGGCGGCGCGAGCGCCGACAATTTTTCCGCCGCGTCAAAATAATCCAGCCGCGCCCGCAGCCACGCGCCGTAAGGCTGCGTCTCCTCGCGGGCTTCCAGCAACGGCAGCACGGTTGTGGCCGCGTCTTTCAACTGCGCGAGGTCGAGGACGTATTCGCCGCCGAGAAATTTTTGATAGTGCTGGAGAAAATCTTTCACCTGCTCGCGGTCAACGTCCTGCACGGCGCGGAGAACATTCGTGTCGAGGTGGTCATCCGCCCATTGCTGCGCGGCGTCCAGCAACGCGCTGGCGTCAAGAGTCGGATTATTCGTTTGCGCCGGAAGGGAGAGGCCGACGAACGACAGAAAAAGAATGGCGGCAATAATTTTCACGCAGAGAACTCTTCCACATACCGGCGGGGAAAACAATTTCGGAGCGCAGGCGGTTAGCGCAGACAAATGAAAACTGTCGCCGCAAGATTGGCTGTGATTGGGGCAGGCGCGATAGCGTCTTGGACTGCGCCAGCCCTCTGGCGCTTTGGCATCTTCAACCTTGCGGATGAAAAGCGGTCCCGATGTATCGGGACCGCAGTCCAAGACCTCGCGGACGTTCATTCACGATTTGAAAATCCGGCCACGCTTTTTATTGAAATGCTCCAGCCTGCAGATTGATGAGGCGGAACCGGCGGGCGGGCCGCCCGCGCTCCGCCGTCATTCCGCCGCCACAAATTTTACATCCACCGGCGAACCGATGCGGAGTTCCGCGCCGGTGGCGGTGAGCTTGCCAGTCTTGGCGGCGATGGAAAATTCCACGGCGTTATCCGACTTCTGGTTGCCGGTGAACAGCCAGCGACCGGTCGGGTCAATGCCCAGCCCGCGCGGCATCTTGCCACCGCTGGAAACATTTTGCACGAAGGTGAGCTTGCCGGATTTTTTGTTCGCCGAAAAAACGCTCACGCTGTCGTGGCCGCGCAGTGTGGCGTAAACAAACTTGCCGGACGGATGGACGAGAATTTCGGCGGCAGTAAAATTCTTTTGCAGTTCCACGCCGGACGGCAGCGCAGAAACCGTGTC
>JAYVQV010000389.1:0-5489 GCA_043776855.1 Limisphaerales bacterium
CAGTTCACCCGTCAGGTATTGACCGGTGAGTGATTTTTTATTCGCCAAAATTTCCGGCAAGGTTCCCGCCGCCACCAGTTCGCCGCCGTGGACGCCCGCGCCCGGCCCGATGTCCAAGATGTAATCCGCCGCGCGAATCGTGTCGGCGTCATGCTCGACGACGAGGACGGTATTCCCTAAGTCCCGCAAGCCTTTCAGCGTGGCGAGCAGGCGGTCATTGTCGCGCTGGTGCAGGCCGATGCTCGGCTCGTCCAAAACATAAAGCACGCCGACGAGCGCCGCGCCGATCTGTGTGGCGAGCCGGATGCGCTGCGCCTCACCGCCGCTCAACGTGCCGCTCTCGCGGTCCAGCGTGAGATAGCCGAGGCCGACGTTTTTCAGGAAGCCGAGCCGCGCGCGGATTTCCTTGATGACTTCAGCGGCAATTTTTTGCTGAAACTCCGTGAGCTTGAGCGCGGTGAAAAAATCATCGGCTTTTTCCACGGACAGGCCGCAGACATCCATGACCGACAAGCCGGGAATTTTTATCTTTGATTTTTTATTTTTGAACTGCGACGTAAATTCTTCGCCGCCCAGCGTGACCGCGAGAATTTCCGGTTTCAACCGTTTGCCATTGCAGGCATCGCAGAGTTGCGGACTCATGTATTGCTTGAGGCGGTTGCGCATGAACTCGCTTTCGCTGTCCATCGCGAGGCGTTCCAGATTCACCAGCACGCCCTCAAACGGGCGGTCAATGCTGCTGACTTTGCCGCCGCGCCAGAATTTGAATTCCACGTTGTCCTCGCCGGAGCCGTGCAGTAGAACTTTTTTGAAATCTTCCGGCAGATCCTTCCACGGTGTCTCCAGCGGCACGTTGAAATGTCCAGCGACACTTTTCAGCATGGCCTTGTAATAAATGTTCATCCGCTTGCCCGCGCGGCGCCACGGCTGGATGGAACTTTCCAACGGCTCATCGAAATTAGGAACGACGAGCGCCTCGTCGAAAATCATTTTCTGGCCGAGGCCGTGACAGACGGAGCAGGCTCCAGCGGGGGCGTTGAAGGAAAAATGTTTTGGCGTCGGCGGGTCGTAGCTTTTGCCCGTGGCGGGCGAACACATTTTGTTCGAGTGCAGCGTTTCAATCCAATCGTCAGATGGATTTCCCCCCTTGCCCGCAGCAGGCGAGACGCCTGCGCTACTTTGATGCAGCGTGAAGATGACGCCTTCGCCCAAACGTAAACAGGTTTCAACGGAATCGCCAAGCCGGACGCGGATTTTGTCGTCCATCACGAGGCGATCTACAATGGCTTCGATGTTATGGAATTTTTTCTTATCTAGTTTGATGCGCTCGATCTTTTCACCAAGTTCCATCATCTCGCCATCCACGCGGACGCGCACGAAGCCTTCGCGACCGAGCCGCTCGAACACATCACGGAACTCGCCTTTCTGGCGGCGCACGACGGGCGCGAGGAGCATGACTTTGGTTTTCGGCGGCAGCGCGAGAATTTTATCTACGATGTCGCTGGTGCTTTGCGTGGAAATGGGGACGCCGGTTTCCGGGCAATGCGCCTGGCCGATGTGCGCGTAGAGCAGGCGCAAGTAATCATAAACCTCCGTCGTGGTGGCGATGATCGAGCGCGGGCTGCTGCCGGAGCTGCGCTGCTCAATCGCAATCGCGGGCGACAAGCCTTCGATGAAATCCACGTCCGGCTTCTGCAACTGGTCGAGAAACTGGCGGGCGTAGGCAGAAAGTGATTCGACGTATTTGCGCTGGCCCTCGGCGTAAATCGTGTCGAAGGCGAGGGACGATTTGCCGCTGCCGCTCAAGCCGGTGACGACGACAAGTTTGTCGCGCGGGATTTGCAGCGTGAGGTTTTTGAGGTTGTGCTCGCGCGCGCCGCCGATCTTGATGAACTCTTTGCTCATGGTTGGGAAAAGGTAGTGGCACAGGCTTCCAGCCTGTGAGTTTCTAAACCGGAACGATGCCGTTGAAAACAACCAAAAAAACGCAGCGGCGCAGAGAACGCAGAGGTTCGCAGAGAAAACTGCCGGAGGATTCCAGACACCAGTCCGTGGGTTCGGCTTGTTTCTAAAAATCTCTGCGGCTCTCTGCGCCTCTGCGTTTGTCCGGGTAATTCCAACGGCATGGTTCCGGCTAAACATTTAGCCGCAGCTTCGGGACACACAGGCAAGATGCCTGTGCCACTAGATGTGATGAACGCTTTGCTCATGGTGTGAATTTCTGCTCCAAACGAAAATTCACACTACGCGACGCGAATAGAAAAGCAAAGCCGGAGTTAAAAAATTAAAAATCTGAAAGTTGAAAGCTGAAATTTCATCCGTCGCCTGACGCTGCGCTCGGCGACGGGCTGGCTCGCAGCGCGAGCCAGCCCACCATTCCCCAAATTACGGCAGGAGGATGAGCTGGTAGAACTTCATCGCGAACGGGGCGTTCGTATCCGTGAAGGTGAACGCGCCGGTGAGCGAGGTGTTCGTGCCGGGGAACAGTGTCCAAGGAACCGGCGGCACAAGGTTGGTGGCCCAGCGCACCTGAAATAATTCGTAGGTGAAACCAGTCCAGTTCAAAGTCACGCCGTTCGTCACCACGACGATGCTGCCGAAGGCGGGCGTGGTGTGCGGGAGAACCGCCGGGGCGTTGGTCCCGAGCAGCAGGCGATAGAAACGCGTGGGACCGAAGCCGCCGGTCTGTGTGCCGTTGTCGAAATAATTAAACTGCGAGTTCGTCGGGTTGACCGGGAAATTGGTGTTGTAGCCGATCAGCACCGGGTTGGTGAACGCGTTCCAAGTGGCGGGCGCGAGCAGTGGTGTCCACTGGACTTTGAAGAACAGATTTGTCGGCGCAAACCACGTCAGCAGGAAACCGTTCGTGCTGCCGATGTTCGTCTGGATGATGCTGGTGATGACAAAGTTCGTGAGCGACGCGGGCGTGACGAGGACGACGAACTGATTCGTGGCGCTCAACGGCGGGATGCCGTTGTCGGTCACGACGGTGGTGACGATGTTCGAGCCGAGATTCAGATTCAATGTCAACACGCCGCTGCTGGCGTTGACGGACGCGCCGGCGGGCGGGTTCAACAAGGAATAGGTGAGCGTGTTCGTCGGGATGTCCGAATCAACGGCGGCGTTGGTGATGACCAGAGTTGTGCCGGCGGCCACAGTGCGGTTTGTCGGCGTGAGGAGGAAGTGCGGCGCGGAATTTGTTTCCTGCACGGTGATGGTGAACGGCGCATTGGTGGCGAGCAACGGCGTCGGGAGAACATTGTCGCTGACGACGACGAGGATGTTGTTGAACACGAACGGCCCTTGCGCTTCGCCCGGCGTCCAACTGATGACGCCGTTCGTGCCGACGGTGCTGATGGTCATGCCGGCGGGAGCGTTGAGCAGCGAGTAAGTGAGATTGTTCGCAGGCAAATCATTATCCAGCGCGGTGACGGTGATGGACACCGGTGAAAGCTCAACCACCGTGAGGTCGGCGTTCGTCACCGGCCAATACGGCGCGGTGTTCGTGGCGACGACGGTGAGGACAAAGGTATTCGTGGCACTCAATGATTGGTTGAAGAGCGCCCACGGATTCGTGTCTGTCACGATGGTGGTGAAGACGTAGTTGGAACCGGTGTCCGCCAGCGTCGTCGGGAAGGTGATGACGCCGGTGTTCGGATTAATGAACGCACCCGGCGGATTGGCGAGCAACGCGTAGGTGAGCGTATTGGTCGGAATGTCTGAATCACTCGCCGCGTTGGTCAGCACAAACGTTCCCGTCGCCACAACAAAATAATTTGTCGGCGTGGTCGGCGGCCAGAACGGCGCGAGATTCACTTCATTGACGATGACGGTGAAATTGGTGATAGCGCTCAAGGATGGAGTGCCGTTGTCGAAGACGATGACGGTGATCGTGTTCGTCGCCGGGCCATCCGCTTCGCCCGGCGCGAGGGTGATGACGCCGCTGTTGGTGTCAACGGTCGCCCAAGCGGGTGAATTCGTCAGCACATACGTCAGCGTGTTCGTGGGAATGTCGAGATCGGACGCGGGATACGCGAGGATGTTATTCGTCTGCTCGTTCATCACGATATTGGGGAAGACATTTGTCCAGAACGGTGCGGAGTTGGTTTCCAACACGGTCACGCTGAAATAATTTGTCGCGCTCAAACTCTTATTGAAGAGCGCATACACATTCGTGTCCGTCGCGACCGTCATCACTTGATACACCGCTGGCCCTTGCGCCTCGGACGGCGTCCAAGTAATCACGCCGTTGGTATCAATGACCGGCGCGGGAAGGTTGGTGGCGGTGGCGAGCGAGTTCGTCCAGCCGTTTGCCAGCGTGGCGTTCGTGTCAACGCTGATGCTCACGGCGTAAGTCAGCGGGTTCTTCGGAATGTCCGAATCGCTGGCGGTGTTCGTCACCGTCAAAAGTTTTTGCTCATAGACGGTGAAGTTCGTCGCGACGGTAAAGCCATTCGTCCAGAACGGCGGCGTGTTCACTTCGTTGACGATGACGGTGAAATTCGTCGCGGTGCTCAACGGCGGCGCGCCGTTGTCCGTGGCGATGACCGTGATGACATTCGTGGACGGGCCGTTGGTTTCCAGCGGTGAGAGCATGATGTTGCCGTTCGCGGCATTGATGACGACCCACGGCGGAGTCGCGGGAGCCAGCGAGTAAGTCACCGTGTTCGGCGGGATGTCGGTATCAATCGCCGTGCCGAAGACGTTGGTGACGGTCAATTCATCCATGACCACCGTGGGATAAACATTTGTCCAGACGGGCGCGGAATTCGTTTCCAGGACGTGGACGATGAAGCTGTTCGTCGCCGAAAAGGACTTGGTGTTCACCGCCGGCGGATTCGTGTCCGTGACGATGGTGGTGAAAGTGTAGTTGCCCGGCCCCTGCGCTTCCGTCGGCGTCCAAGTGATGATGCCGCTGGCCGAGATGAAGGCGTTCGTGACCGTCGGCGAAATGGTGAGGACGTAGGATAACGAGTTGAACGGCGTGTCCGGGTCGGTGGCGGCATTGTTCACCGTGAGCGTCTGCAGTTCAAAGATGTTCGTGTCGGGAATCACAGCCAGGGTCGGCGCGATGTTGAATTCATCCACATGGATCGTGAATGAACTCGTGACGGTGAACGACTGCTGGTTGACCGCCCACGGATTCGTGTCCGTGACGCTTACGAAGACGGTGTAATCGCCGGGACCCTGGGCTTCACTTGGCGTCCAGTTGATCAAACCGCCGGATGAAACCGCCAGGCCAGGCGGGCCGCTGACCAGCTTGAACGTCAGGCTGTTCGCCGGGAAATCTGGATCGGTCGCCGTGGCCTGCGCGAACCAGGTAATTTCTTCGATGATGTTCGTGTTCGGCGGCAACGTCAGCACCGGCGGCAGGTTCGATTCCAGCACGACGATGGTAAAACTGTTCGTGACGGAGAACGATTTTTGGTTCACCGCTGGCGGATTCGTGTCCGTGACGCTGATGAAAATGATGTTCGTGCTCGGCCCGT
>JAYVQV010000390.1:0-5484 GCA_043776855.1 Limisphaerales bacterium
GTTCAAACGCCGTTATCCTGGCGCCGGGAAAATTCCGGTGAAAAAAAAGACTGCTCACGCCCACGTTCGCTCCGCAGTCCAAAATCCGCACGTCCTTGGTCCGGGGTTTGAATTGATAAATCTGCCGGTCAAAAATCTCCTCCCAACTCGCCAGAAACGACGGTCCATCGGGAATTTGAAATGGAAAACCCGGCAAGTGCGTCGTCGTCTCACGATAACGCGGCAGGCGGGCCAGCCGGTGCCGTTCGCGCATCGCCGGTGTCAGTCGGAGCTTCCGAAAAAAACTTTTCATTGGTTACTTGGAAATCTGGTGGGTGAAGCGGCACTGGTAGCTGCCGGGGAAAACTTCACTGTGCTTGATTTGCTCGATGTCATCCTGCACGTCAATCACGCCCGCCTCGCGCACATAATCCATGTCCTCCGCCGCCGCGCGGCCCAGCCAGAGTTCCACGCTGTAGCGCCCCGGCTTGAGCAGCAGCTCCTGCAAAATAAATTTCACCCCGGCCTTGCGCCCCGCCGGCAGCGAAAGGAAATCGCCCTTCAGTGCCGTGCTCACGTCAATCAGCCGGTAGCCGCCGCTGTCGTAAATCGTGATGGCCACGTTGGCCTCCGCCAACGATTGCGCGGCCGTGATCTCCAGTTGAATCTCCACGGAGCCGCCGGTCACCACGTTCGCCGTCCGTTCGCCGGCGGCGTTCAACGGCGTGATGGTCAGTTGCGTGAACTTGCCCGCGCCCGTTCCCGTGCGCGGCATTTCCGCCAGCGGCCGTCCGGAGCCGTTGCTGTCGGTGGCGTATTTTTCCAGGTAGCGGCCGGCCAGTTCGCGCGCCGGGCCGGTGGCCAGGACGGTTCCGCCTTGCAGCCAGATCGCCTGGTTGCACAGCGTCACCACGGCCGCCATGTTGTGGCTCACGAACAAAACGGTGCGACCGCCCTTGCTCACGTCCTGCATCTTGCCGAGGCATTTTTTTTGGAACGCCGCGTCGCCCACCGCCAGCACCTCGTCCACAATTAAAATTTCCGGCTCCAGATGCGCCGCCACCGAGAACGCCAGCCGCATATACATCCCGCTGGAATAGCGCTTCACCGGCGTGTCGAGAAATTTTTCCACCTCCGAGAACGCCACGATCTCGTCGAATTTCTTTTTGGTCTCCGCCCTGGTCATGCCGAGGATCGCGCCGTTCAGAAAAATATTTTCGCGCCCCGTGAGTTCCGGATGAAAGCCCGTGCCGACTTCCAGCAGGCTCGCCACGCGCCCGTCAATCACAATGCGCCCGGTCGTCGGCTCGGTGATGCGGCTCAAAATTTTCAGCAGCGTGGACTTGCCCGCGCCGTTGCGCCCGATGATCCCGACCACCTCGCCCGGTTGGACCGCAAAATTCACGTCGCGCAGCGCCCAGAATTCCTCCTTCGTCTGGTCCTGCTTCAGCCAGGCGAGCGGGCGGCGCAGCCCGTCCTCGATGACGTGCCGCAACGCCTCCGCGCGGTTGCGCTGATGCCCGATGACGTAGCACTTGGAAAGGTTCTCGACCGCGATGATGGGATGGCTCACAGGAAAAAATTATTAAATTGTGTCGGCGAACGTCCGCTCCATCTTGCGGAAATACCACAGCCCGGTGACGAGCAGAAAAACCGCGCCGGCGATGGAGACCAGCAGCCCCGGCCAGTAAAGCGTGTTCTCGTGGCCGAGCAGGCACCAGCGAAACCCGTTGATGACGCCCACGACCGGGTTCAATGAATAGAGCAGCCGCCCTTGCTCCGGGATTTTATTCGGCATCAGCATCACCGACGCGATGAAGCCGAACTGGACGACGAACGGCACGATGAAACGGAAGTCGCGGTATTTCACCATCAACGCCGCAATCCAAAGCCCCGCCCCCAGCGACAACGCGAACACCAGCAGCATGAACAGCGGAAAGAAAACCACCACCGCCGGCGGCAGGAATTGATAATAGCCCATCACCACCGCGAGAAAAATGACCGAGATCAAAAAGTCCGCGAAGCAGACGATGACGCTGCTCGCCGGCACCACCAGGCGCGGAAAATAAGTTTTGGAAACCAGGTTCGCGTTGTTCACCAGGCTGCTGCCGCTCTCGGCCAGCGCCGTCGCAAAAAACTGCCACGGCAGCAGCGCCGCCATGTAAAACAGCGCGCCCGGCACGCCGCCCGTCGGCAGGTTGCCGAATTTCCCCACCATCATCAGCGCCAGTATCATCAGGCCCGGACGGAGCAGCGACCACGCCACGCCCACCGCCGTCTGCTTGTAGCGCACCAGCAGGTCGCGCCACGCCAGCAGGTAAAATAATTCGCGGTAGCGCCACAAGTCGCGCCAGTATTGGCGCTCCGTGCGTCCGGCTTCGATGATGATTCGTTCGGCCATAAATTAATTGGTCTTTAACGGTGCGTCGCGTGCCTGATCTCCGGGTGAAAAATAGCCGATGCGCCGCCGCATGGACAGCCGGAACGATTTTGTTTCATTGGCACTATTTTATGTCCCGCGATAAAATTTTCAAACGGTTCATCGCTACGGCGACGTCCGGCTGGCGGCGCGTAAAATTTTCCCCGTCATCTTGCGCAGCGAATGAATTGGCCGGGCGGCGAGGATTTTTTCCGCCATGGCCGGTGGCTGCGCCCGCGCCGGCAAACGCGGATACGCCGCGCACAAGGCCTCCCATTCCTGCTGGCACTGGCTGGCGTCCTCGGATTTGGCCGCCAGCTTTTGTTGCACCACGCCCAGGGCCTGCCAGGCCCGCTCCCGCAGGGTGTGGTCCAGAAATTTTGCACCAAAATATTTTTCGGCCACGGCGCGCAGTTGGGCGTAATGCGGGTGATGGATGAAGTCGTGGACCACCACCAGCAGGTCCAGGTGCTCCATCTGAAAACGGCGGCGGTCAAAATTCAGCGCGCTGGCCGACGCGCCATGCACGCGAAACTCCGCGAGCGTTTCCGGGAGGAAGGTCACCGCCGTCTGCGTGCCGGCCCGATACCAGTATTCCGAATCGCAGCACATGATGAGGTTTTCATTGAACCGCCCGCAGCTTCCGATCAGTTCGCGCTGAAACATCACCGCCGTCGGTTCACCGATGAAGTTCGCGCCGATACATTCGAGGATGGCCTTGGCGAAACTTTCCGGCGAACGGGTTTTATGCCGGCGAAAAAAACGGTCAATGCCCGCCGCGCTCCGCGCGTAAAAGGCGCGGGTCGCCGCCGTGGTGTCTGCCGAAAAAATAAATTCGCGGCGGCAGGCGATGAACCGTGATTTTTCCAACCGCGCCACCGCCAGCATCCGCTCCAGACATTCCGGCCGCAGCAAATCATCCTGGGACACCAGCTTGATCCATTCGCCCCGCGCCAGTTGCATGGCGTGATTGAAATTTCCCACCAGCCCCAGCCGCCGGGGATTGTGGTGAATCTGAAATCGCCCGTCTGGCTCGGCAAATTTTTTTGCGATGGCCAGCGTGGCGTCGTCCGAGGCGTCGTCCGTGATGACGACTTCAAAATCCGCGCACGTCTGCGCCCGGATGCTCGCCAGACATTCCTCCAGATGGCTCGCGCCGTTGCACGTCGGCACGCACACGCTCACCAGCGGCATTGAAGATTGGGTGGTGGACATTTTTATGTCAGATTTTTTTTCGGTCAGCACTTTCAATGGTGGCGCGCAGCGCGGCTTCCAGACGTTCGGCCCCGGCCGCTTTTTTCCAGCGGGTGAGGATGGCCTCCCGGCATTTCGCCCGCAGGCCGTCCGCGAGTTTTGGATCTTGAAAAAACTTCTCAATCACCGCCGCCATCGCCCGGGGATTTGCGTCCGGCAGCAGCAGGCCGTTCACGCCCTCCACGATGGTTTCGCGCACGCCGCCTTCGGCGATGGCGATCACCGGCGTGCCGCACGCGTTCGCTTCCAGCGGCGCGAGGCCAAACGGCTCCAGCCGCGACGTGTAAATCACCGCCGCCGCCCGGCTCAAGAGCGAAATCAATTCCGCGTCGTCCACCATCACGCGGATTTCAAACTCCACGCCGAGTTCTTTTGCGCGCCGGGTCATTTCAGCGGCGTAGCTTTCGTTGGCGCTGTTGCCCACCCACAATAATTTTGGCCGCAGTTCTAGGCGCACGCAGCCCAGCGCTTCAATCGCGCGTCCGATCCCTTTGATCGAAGCCACCGCGCCAAAGCCCATGAGATATTTTTCCGGCGGCTCGCCCGTGGGCCGGAAAAAATCCGTGTCAATGCCGAGATAGCACACCTCGGATTCCAAACCATAGGCGCGCAAAATACTTTCGCGGCTGTAAAAAGAATTCGCCAGGATGCGGTCGTAAGCCCGCGCGTTGTCCAGCTCCTCGCGCATTTGCAGCCGCCGGTATTGGAGCTTGAGCGAACTGGCCGAGAGCCGCGCCAGGCCGGGCGTCACCTCGCCGTCGCTCGCGGCCGGCCCCGCCCACGGTGAATCCTCGATGGCTTCGTAATGGCGGCGGAACGGTTCGGCGAGCGAAAGCGCCTTGGGCAGGTTGACCATCCGACCGATGCTGGGGGCCGCCAGATACAGGCAGGTATTGGCGAACAGCACGTCGAATTTCCCGGCGTTGATCTCCGCCGCGCAGGCGGCGCTGTGAACGCGCAAGGCGGCAATCAACTCCTGCATCTGCCGGCACTCGGCTACCCATCGAAAAAATTTCAACGACGGTTTCAACGGGCTGGGTTTCAGCGGCACGATGTGTTCGTGACAAATTTTTTTCAGCGGCAGATATTTTTGATCCGCCGTGTCGGGACACCACGACTCAACGTGATGGCCTTGCGCCAGCAGGCCGGAGACAGAATCCCACAACGCCCGCTTGGCGCCGCCGCTCGGCAGGTTGTGCCAGACCGCCACGCGCAATTTTTTAGAAGCCATGGGTGCGTCCACCGGTTGCTAGAGTTGTTGCCATTGAAAAACGGGGTTCAGCCATGACTCAATCAAACTTCGCGCCGCCCTTCCACCCGCAACATCGCCTTGTCCCACGAACGCAAAAGCGACGCCTTCACGTTCGGCAAAAAAACCTGCGCGCGGTTCGCGGCGCGACGGCCAAAAAGTTTTTCCACCACCGCATACTTCGGACGCACGGCGGGCAATTCCACCTTGCCGCCGAGACTCGCGGCCAGTTGCTGCACCTGCGCGATCAAATCTGGCCGCGCCGGTTCAAAAAAGCCCAGCCAGTTGCCCAGATACGTCACGCCCGCCGCCCGCGTCCGCGCGCTGTCTTCGAGCGAGCGAAGGTAGCCGACGTGCAAACGCATGGACAGCCATAACGATTCCAACTTTTTATCCGAATGATCCACCACGCTCAAGCTGCCGGAACCGGTCTGCCGGTAAAATGTTTTTACGCCCGGCACAAACCGCACGCCGTGGCTCGCCAGCAGCACGCGGCAAAAATATTCCCCGTCATCATCCAGCGACAGCCGCGTGTCCCACGGCCCGGCAGCGAGCGTCAACGCGCGGCTCACCAGCCACGTCG